>NZ_JBFBIK010000067.1:0-40784 GCF_040685555.1 Sphaerisporangium sp. NPDC088356 | reverse complement strand
CTTCCAGGTGGTGGTGGTCTGCCAGCTCACCCCACCCTTGCGCAGGATCCGCCGCAGGTGCTCACGGCTGATCGCGGCCACGACGCCACGGGCGATCAGGTGCTCGGCCAGCGTTTTCAGACTCCACGTCGACATCCCGGTGATGCCCCACTCGGCGGGGACCGTCTTGGCGATCAGGCAGATGTGTTCACGCACCTGGTTACTGATCGCTCGTGGACGGCCCCCGCTCCATTTTGGGTCCAGCGCGTCAAACCCCCGCTGGTTGAAGGCATGGATGACATCACGTACGTAGTCGTCGCTGACCTGCATCAACGAGGTGATGTCCGGGACGCTTTGGCCCTGGCCGGACATCATCACCACGATCGCCCGCCGCAACTTGATCGGATCCTTCGCAGTCCGCGTGATCCGCTGTAGCTTGCGGCCTTCCTCCATCGTCAACGCACGGACGAACACTTCCGGTCGGCGAGCCACGACCACCTCCCACCATCGAAGAAGCAGCCAGCCTGACCGGTTCACCGCCGGAGATCAATTACCTGGCCGAGGTTCAGTGACGGGCCACTAGTCCGTGGCGGTACGAGCGTTCCGTGACCACCTGCGAAGTGAACTCGCCGCGTGAGGCCGTACCTTCCGCGCGTCCGGGATCTGCACGCAACTCGGTGTCGCCAGAGATGTTGATGCCGACGGTGGAGTCTGCTACTCCCACACGAATACTTCCAACGCCGTCGAGCACGGCGGGCACGCTGGTGGAGCGCAAGAGCCGATTAGCCCCTGATTGTTCCGCTAGATTAGCGGGCAGTACCTCCGAGGTCGTGGAGTAGTTGGACGGCTTGTGAATACCGTTCTCCGTGCTTCGCCGGAGAGTGCCTCATGAGGGCAGAGTAAATATCTACTGCCTCGTCGATTACCTGCCGTGCGTCGCCTGATCGTCCAGCGTCCCTCAGGGACGCGGCGAGGCATTCCAGACTGAAAGCCAAGGCAGGCCCGTGGGCTTCTGAGTCGTGTCTCGCGAGGATGCGGAAATGTGCGACGGATTCATCGTGTGCGAGCACGGCATCTTGGAGGCGGCCGATCGAACTAAGGCTGATTCCGTACGTACGCAGGGTGAAGGCCAAGTCGCCCAGATGCTTCTCCGGATCAGTGAGGCAGAGCTCCCGGAGGTGTGTCGCCGCCTCGTGGGCAGCCGTCACCGCTTCGAATCCGCGGTTACAGGAGTTCAGCGTGCTCGCCAGGCTGGAGAGTGCATCTGCCAGACCAGACAACCACTGTGTGTCTCCCTGTGCTAGTGCACGGTAGTGTGCGACCGCCTCTTGCACGAAGGGAGCGGCCTCGTAAAAGCGATCGACAAAATTCAAGATCCGGGACAGGTTTGTTAGGGCTTCGGCTAGACTTGAGCGATACTTCGGACTCTGCCGGAACAGGTCGCGGTAGAGCTCGACTACTTCCTGGCAGACAGGAATGCTTTCATCGGGACGGCCACTCAACTGGAGGTCTCTTCCAAGACTGGTGAGGGTTTCTGCCAGGGAAGGAAGATGGGCCACGAGCTGGGACTTCCCTAGCGCCCGGTAATGGTCGATGCTTTCCTGCCGAGTAAGGATCGCCTCATGATGGTGATTGTTTAGTCGCAGGAGATGCGCGTAATAGTCGAGCGCTTCGGCCAGCAGCTCGGAGTCGTCGCTTGGACCTTCAGCCGCGAATGAGCGGTGTAGGGACACCGATTCCGCAATCGCGTCGAGGGCATCGCGTGTCAACCCCTGACGCGCGAGGATGACGGCCAGAATGTACAGTTTCGCGGCGAGGCCGACACCATACTGATCGTGGTCGGAGCTAGCCAAAGTCCTATAGTAGGCGACCGCCTCGCGCTGGAAGGTTAGAGCATCTGCGCTTCGACCGGTGTCGGAGAGATGGTTCGCGAGACACGTCAGGAGGTCGGCAAGGGCGGAATCATACGTCGTCCCCGTTTCGGCGACGAGGCCCCGATGGAGGTCGATGGCCTCGATGAGCGTGGGTATCGCGTCCTCATCGGCTGCGGTGAGCCGGTGGTAGAGCCGAGCAAGCTTCTTCGCCAGGAGCGACACATAGGTGTTCGGGTCCGATCCCAGGAGAATCCGGTAGTGGGCAACCGCTTCCTGCTGACACTCGACGGCGCGATCGAATTGTTCGATTCTCTGGAGGTGTACTGCGAGGTCGTCGAGAACATCAGCAAGCGCTGGCCGAAAGGCCTCGATGTCAGCTCGCGCGAGTTCTCTGTATAGGGTGACCGCTTCCTCGGCTGAGCGCACCGCATCCGCGTTGCGCCCAACGTCCCCGAGATGCACGGCCAGATGCTTGAGAGAGATCGCAAGCGACTCAAGCCACCCGTCAGGGTCATGCTTCACCTGTTCGCGCAGTGCCTGGGTCAGATCGGTCTGCACGATGACCGCAAGCTCGTCAAGGTACGGCACGCTGTAGGGGATGGACTGCGACAAGGTAGTAAGCAAGTTGAGCGATAGGTTCCATGAGTTCAACAACTTGGTAAGCCCGGCGGCCAACGCTTCCGGTTCTGCACAGTGGAGTGCGGCGGTCACAGCCACTGGTGCCAATTCGGGATGCTCATCGAGGATGTCGGCGATGTGATCGTGCGCTTCGCGCCAGGTTGCCGAAGAGGCGGCAAGATCGATAAAAGCATGGAAGGCCGCGATGTCTTGGTCGTCTTCCAGGTGGGGTGGCGTCTCGACGGTCGCGTGACATCGAGGAGCCGGGATCTCGCGCACCGCGGTGGACAGCCGGCTCCACACATCGTCGCTCATCCGTCCACGTTTTCTCGGCCCGACGCCTGCGCATGCTGATACGCCTCGATGATGTTCCCGGAGAGGCGTCCACGCTCACCGACGGCGTAGCCTTGGTCACGCGCCCAGGCGCGGACCTGTGTCACCTCGGCTCCGTCTGCAGGCGAACGCGTGACCCGAGGCGCGGCCACTGACTTAACAGGCCATTCCTCCATGTCAGAGCCATTGCTGCCTTCGAGCCCGTCCCAGCCCTCGGCGGTCGACAGGGTCAGGGCACTCCACGACGACGCCGTGCTGTTCTCTTCTTCGGACTCGACCTCGCCGGGAGAGATGCCCCTGCGGGCGAGGGCGTCCCAGAGGGATTCCAGTGCGGAGGACGGGTCGAAGTAGAACTCGCTCTCGCGGACCCGCCAGAATCGCCAGCCGGCCCGCTTCAGCTCACGTTCGCGATCGAGGTCGGCCTCGCGCTGTTCAGGTGTGCCGTGCCAGAAGTCGCCGTCGCACTCGACGGCCAGGCGGCCCTTGGCGCCGCTCACCACCAGGTCGATGCGGCGGCCGTTGACCTCGACCTGCGGGACCACGTGGTAGCCCCGCTCGCGGATCCGGAGGAAGACCCGCTGCTCGAAAAGCGAGTCGAAGCCCGGATGCGGGTCATCCGGCGTGACGTCGGTCAGCGTGCCCGACAGCAGCGGCGGAGGCGGGTTCGTCATGTACGTGACCAGTGAGCGGCGTAGGCAGAGCGGCGACAGCAGGTCCGGGCTGACCGAATGGAATAGCCACATCTGGTCCTTCGCCCGGGAGGCCGCCACGTTGAACCTGCGCTGCCACTCCAGGCTGGTCAGAGCGGAACGCTTCTCGGCGACCACCATCGAGAGGAAGACGACGTCGCGCTCGTCGCCCTGGAAGTCAGGGGGCGTGCCCACGCGGAGCCGTCGCCTGCTCCACTCCTTGGTGTCCATGCGTTCGAGCAGCATCGTGTGAATGAGTTGCACCTGCCCCGTGCCCTGCAGCACGACGACGCCGAAGGTCTTGCCGTCGTAGGCGGGATCCTCCACGCATTCGAGGATCTTCGCCACGATGGCCTCGGCCTCGACGCGGTTGCGCAGCCGGGTGTCCGAGCCCTCGCTGTACGCCTCGGTGACCCGGACCACTTCGAGAGGTGGCAGCCGGTCGGCGCCGAACTGGCGCAGCGGCACCAGCGGCTCGCCCGCGTAGAACTGGCGAGACGAGAAGTCGATGATCTCCGGCATGCACCTGAAGTGCTCTTTCAGTCGGAGACTCGACGGAAATCTCGTCATCAAGAGGTCGAACAGGCTCGACTTCGGGGTGAACGCGCCCCGCAGGTAGGCGGGCATGTCGGGGAGGTACGTCGACAGCTTGGCGAAGATGGGTTCCAGCTCGCCGTGGCTGACGACGGAGGGCGCGCACTGCTTGTCGTCGCCCACTACGATGACCCGGGGCGCGAGCCAGAGAAGGAACAGCGCGTCGATGCTCGCCTGGCTGGCCTCGTCCACGATTATCACATCGAAGGAGTCACGATTCGGCGGGATCGTCTCCAGCACCTGCTGTAACGGCATGATCCAGGCGGGTACCGCGTCCCGCGCTTCGGCCATGGCCTCGCGGGCGAAGGCCAGGTACTTTCCGGCGTACTTCCCGGTGCCCTTGCCGAGCTTGGTGATGTGGTCCTGGTACGCCTTCAGCGCCGTCGTCTGCCGCGAGTTCATCCTGCTCAGCGCCGCCTCCCAGGCCTGCTCGGCCGCGAGCTCGGCGGTGGTGCGCATGACCTGGGTGGTGGAGACCTCCAGCTCGGACTCCAGCCGTTGCTCCAGCCCGGGCCTCCGGTGCTCGGTGAAGAACGTCTGTGCTTTGGCCCACGCCCACGCGCGGCCCCAGGTGGAGAACTCCGACCGCCACTTCCCCTCCGCCAGCACGCCGGGCAGCGCGGGGTGCGCGGCCCGGAGGCGGTCGGCCAGCTCGTCGCAGCGCCGCTGCTCGGCCAGTTCCCGGTGGGCGCTTGCGAGCGCGTTGAGGCACAGCTGGTAGGTGATCCCGTCGCGGACCGCCACGGCACCGGCCGCCTCGGTCAGCTCCGGCGCGGGGCTGCCGAGCGCGGCCTGGTGCGCCAGCGCTGTGTGCAGGTCGTTCAACTCGGCGGTGGCTTCCTCGGCCTCAACGCGAAGCCGTACGGCACGCAGCGCCCCGGCGTAGACCGTCCACTGGTCGGGTGTACGGAATGTGAGATGCACGCCCGCGCGGGTGAGCTGCCTGGCCGTCTCGGAAACCGCCGCGGTGATCTGGCGTACCCGGCCGAGCCGGTCGTAGGCGTCGCCGAGCTGGGCCACCGTACGCTGGAGCGGGAGGCCGGAGGGGAAGTCCACTCCGACCAGCGCCCAGCCGCGTAGCAGTTCCTCGGCGGCGGCCCGGCCCTCCAGGTCGGCGACGACCAGCGATAGCTGGTCGGCGTTGGACGGGCTGATCCCGTCGACCAGCGTGCCGGCCAGCCACGGCTCGGCCTGCCTCTGCACAGCGGGCTTGAACATGCCACGCTTGAGCTGGTTACCCGCGGCGAAGTGGTCGCGAAGGGCGCGGGCGGAGCGCAGGATGGCCGGGGGCCCGCCGGGCACGCCGCCCGAGGGGTACTCGATCGTGCGGAAGCCGACCAACTCCACCGCGCGCTGGGCATCCGCGAGCCGGGTCGCGTGTGCGGCGAGCTGTTCCCAGACAGCCACCTCTCGCCCGGCCATCGCGTCGGTCAGCGCGCGGACTACCCAGTCGTCCCCGCTCCGCTCCGCGACGTTGTCCGGCAGGCCGAGTTCTCGTAGCAGGCGGTTCGCGTCGGCCGCCACGCGCTCGAGATGGGCGAGCAACGGGACGTCGAGATGCTCGATCCGCTCCGAGACCTCGGTCTGGGCCTGCCTGGCGAGGTCCTGCGCCGCCGCCTCCGCGGCGATCAGGCCCTTGACGCGCTCCGGCGTGGGCAGGCTTGTGACGTCGGGAATGCGCTGCGCCGGACGCGCCCGGCGCAGCGGCGTCTCGGCGGCGAACAGCTCGACCAGCTCGGCGGCCTCGCCGACCGTGATGGGAGGTACGGTCGGCGCTCCCGCGGGCATCGGTACCGGCATCCACGAACACGCCGGCGCCTCCTGCCCGAGACGTCGCACGATCGCGGCCAGGGTGCCCGCGTAGCCGGGGGCGATCTCTGGGTGAGTGTAGGTCTCCGACTCTCGCAACGAGCGCACCCGCTCGGTCAGCTCGGCGGTCTTGCGGCGCGCGGAGTCCAGCTGGTGCCGCTTCTCGGCTATGACCTTCGCCTGCCGTTCAGGATCGAAGGTCGAGAAACGGGTGGACAGTGCCTTGATGCCGCTTTCGAGCTCGGCCGAGCCTCCGCGGCCGAGGTCGGTCATCGAGACGCACAGCTTGGCGATCTCGTCGGGGAGCTTGTCGCGGAGCACCCGCAGTGCCTGCGCCTTTTGGCTGGTGACCAGCACTCGCTGCCCTTGGGCGAGGAGTGCGGACAGGAGGTTGGCGATGCTGTGGGTCTTGCCCGTACCAGGCGGGCCTTGGACGACGACGCCGTTGTCGCCGCGCAGCCGCGTCATAATTGTGCGCTGCTCGGGGTTGGCGGGGAGCGGGAACAGCGGGTCCTCACCGATGGAGCCTCTGGTCGCGACTCCGCGCTCCCGCAGAAAGGCCATGCGCTCCGCGGGTTCCAGCGCGCTGACGAGCTGCGCGAATCCGAGGGGCGCCTGCGGGTCCGGGCCGGTCAACGTGTCGATCATCGCGTCGTAGTACGAGATCAGCGACCCGCGGTCACGTTTGCGCAGTACCAGCGCCGGGGCCTGCCGTACCTCCGCCTGCCTGGTGACGGCATCGGTAGCCACCCAGCCGGGCACGTACTGGGCGGCTATGCCCAGTCCACGATCGCACCACGACTTCAGCAGATCGGTGATCGAGCCCTGCAGCCCGACGCCCTCGCCCTCTCGGGCGCGCTGCCGGAGGCGGTCGGTGCGCTGGGGAGTCACCCCGGGGAGGTCGGCCAGTAACTCGCGGTCCTGAAGGGCGGGCGCCGTCTCACCCAGCGCGACGTCGATGCGCTCGGTGTCCTGGTCCACCTGAAGATGGACACGGGTGCTGACCAGGTGGTTGCGGACCCGGGTGCCGTCTGGAGCGACCCAGGACAGCAGGCCGGTGGCCAGCACCAGCTCCCACTCGTCGTCCAGTTGGGAAAGCCGGGTGGAAATGGAGTAAAGCTCCCGATGCCAGCGTTGCCGCAGCCGCCGCGGACGCTCCTCATCGGCCCACGTTCGCCACCGTGGCAGCCACGTGTCGTACGCCTCGACGACGTCTGGCCGGTCCTCCTGGGCCTCCTGCCGAAGCCTCGGCTCCCCGTCCTCGCCAACCCCCTCGACCTTTCCTGGACCGTTCCCGGCGAGCTCCGGCGCCTCTAGGTCCGGGTCTACGACCTGGCTTTGCCGCAGCCAGCCGGCGAGCACCGCGGGGGACGTGGGAGGCGGCTCGCTACGTACGTGCTCGACGCTGAGGATCACCTCGCCGAGTTCGGCGCTCTGGCGCGGCTCCATGGTGTCCGGCAGGTCGGCCAGCCAGAGGACCTGGCCGTGGTTCCGCAGGTCGCGTACCGGAGGCCGACGTGCCGTGGCCAGGTCGCGCAGGAATTCCACCAGCCGGGTCGTGGCATCGACCAAAAGGGGATCACGGGCGCGAGACGTGGGCGTGCTCATGCGGTTTCTCCTTCAGGTCGGTACTGCGCATGCCTTCGAGCTGAGATCACCAAGGCCGGAGCCCGGCTCCCGTAGGGACGGGGGCATCGGTCGGGGGAGGGGGTGCGGCGGACGGCGATGGCATCCGGCACGCGGCGCCTGACGGCGAGGTGTGGAACCCACCTGGTCATCTCGCTAACTCTCGGCAATCATGAAGTCGCAGCGAGGAAGATCGTAGCCATTGCGTGGTCGTAAAAAAATGGAACGGTGTAACAGTTGAATCTCGTACTAATGGCTGCCTGCACCGACCTCGCCGGCGCGGTGCTTCAGCGGCGCACTAGCGTCCGTCCTGTCAAGGGCAGATGGACGGCTGGTTACCGTCATCACGAGGCTCCTGGTAGGGACCGCGTCCTTGGGATGCGTGGCAGTTGGCTGGCTTCCTCGAAGGCCGAACGCCTAGGCGGCGACGCCAAGAGTCGAGCACATGTGAACTCGATGCACAAGCTGGAGATCTCCTCGCATTGTCTCAAAGTTTGGCGGCGTGCTTGTAATGGACCAGGTCGGTGGAGGCGATGACCTGCTGGTACCCCTTGGCGTCTTCGGGATGGGCTCCGAGCACGTAGAACGACACCTTCGAATTCGGCAAGTACCAGATCTTGGTCGTGTAGACCAGATTGACCTCGCAGGCCACCTGCCAATTCCGGTAGTACGCCTTCCTGCCGTCCGCCATCTTCGCCAGGCCGGAGTAGACAAGCCGGGAGGCGTAAGGATCGATCCCGTAGTAGAGGCCTGCCCTACCTGAAGTGCTTGAGTATGAGCCACTGGGATTCCGAGTGACGGTGCCCCCTGCCAGGCAGGGCATGTTCTGACCCCACATGAAGCCGAATCGGTTGTCCTCGATCCCATAGCCGGGCCAGTCGCGCTTCGTCGACTTGAGCTGCAAGACCATCGCATCGGGACGGTAGACGAAATCCCACGCCCCTTCGACTCCGAAGGAGTGCGGCGACTGGATGCAGGCGGAGTCGTCATCGACCTTGTTCATCCGCCACCCCCTGGGCATTGTCACGGTGATGCCCTTTGAACGACACGACCTTGCCTTTGAACAGAGGCTTCCGTACCGCTGTCTTCGTCGGAGCAGGGCTGGACGCCGTCGCCGTGCTCGCCGGTATGGAAGGAAGGGCCGCCGCCGACGGGGCCGACGTGGGGATGGTCGGTAAGGAGGCGGCGGCCATGGTTGAACGTCCCGAAGAGGAGTTCGCGATGATCGCGGTCACGGCTATAAGGGTCACCGCCACGGCGGTGACCACGTACGCGTGCAGCCAGGACGGGCCATGCTTCACCGCCTGGCCAATGCTCGGCAGCTGCGGCATTCCCGAGGCTAGGAGCGTTCCCGCGCCCTGCGGTACCGCCGGGTCGACGCCAGAGGCCGGCTTCGTCGGATCGGCCACAGGTCTACCGGATCTGAGGGCAGCCGGGCCGGTCGCCGGGACCGCGGATGCGAGCAACGTAGGCGGTACCGCCGGCGGGAGTGTGGACAAGGCAGGGGTGGGCGGCTCCGGCCAGTCAGACATCTCGTGCTTCGGCATCACCCAGGTGCGCTGGATCAGTGAGGTGATGTCCGGCGCCACCTGCTCCTTCTCCTTCGCGCGCCATGTGCGGGTCACCGCCGCGAGCACGTCATCAGCCGCAGGCCGGCTGTCCGGGTCCTTGTCCAGAGCGCGGCCCACAAGCGCGCTCAGCCCCTCGGGGACGCCCGTCAGGTCCGGGGTTTCCTCCCGTACTCGGTAGGCCAGCACTTCCGGTCGGCCGGCGCCATAGGGAGGCTCGCCGGTCGCCGCGAAGAGTACGAGCAGGGCCCAGCCGTACACGTCGACCGGGGTGCCCACCGGGTCGTCGCCGTACTCCTCGGGGCTGATCCAGCCGGGAGAGCCGATCAGCATCCCGGTGTGGGTCATCGCGGTGTCGTCCAGCACCTTGGCGATGCCGAAGTCGATCAGACGCGGTCCCCGCGGGGAAAGGATCACGTTGGACGGCTTCAGGTCCCGGTGGACGACGTCTACGGCATGCATGGCCACCAGCGCCTCCGCCAGCCCGGCGGCAAGTCCGTACAGCGCGTCGCCGGTCAGCGGCCCCTCGGCCCGCACGTGCTGTTCCAGCGTGGGGCCGGCGATGAACTCGGTGGCCAGCCACGGGCGCTCCGTGCCGGAGTCAGAGCCGAGTACGCGCGCGACGCAGGCCCCGTCGACTTCGGTCAGCACCGAGATCTCCCTGCTGAACCGGCGCCGGAACTCCAGGTCGGTCGACAGTGCCTCGTGTACGAGCTTGATCGCCACCCGCCGCCCCGCGCGGTCCACACCGGCGTAGACCATACCCATGCCGCCTGCTCCAAGGCGGCCGACGACCCGATAGGGACCTATTTCATGCGGATCGGCCGCTGACAGCGACTGCACGCGCCCTCCGGGAGATTTCATACGACTTGAGCGAAATCCAGCCCGAGGCGCAGATCATAGGACTAAACCATCTGCCACAGGTTGGAAGTTTGTGCATGCCATTCACGCAGTGTCAGTGGCCATGCTGAACTGCCCTCTGGTGCGGGGTATGCAAGCGAAGCCCCAAAAGGCAGGGGGTTGGCGTGCATTCTGGCGATAACGCGATCAGGGGAGTTGGAGGTCAGGACATTCGATGTAAACCTCCCCTCTCTGGTGGACGTCATCAGAAGGTCGGCGAGTCTCCTGGAGGACTGCTGTGGGCTGCTCCGGCGTTCGCCGAACGGGCCACAGACGACCAGGAGGTACGAGTTGCGCTGCATGCCCGGACCGGTCATTAGAGCGTATGTGAATGCTAAACACAAGTGTTTACTAGTATCTAGACAAAACAGCGAAGACTGCCTATCGTCGCGTTTACATCCCGTGGCGGGCTCTGGGGGCCTAGCGGCGGTTCGTTCGATGTCCATAGAGACCGAGCGGCGGCTGTCTCGTTCGTGACGGATGCGCACCGGCCTGCTGTGACCGGTGCTGACCCGTTGGCGAGGAGCGGAGCGGCATGGGCATAGGTCTGGAGAGGAAACTCGTCAAGGTCGTCGAGAACGCGTTGTCCAGCGGGCCGATGCCGCAAGAGGCCTTGCTCGCAACCGTCCAGCAGGCCGGCCTGCGCGTTGATGCGGGCGTCCTGTGGGAGACGTGTAAGACGCATGGGATCGCCGACCTTCGGGGTGAGTCGTGGGTTCTTCGCTCATCCGCCGTGCCGGACCGCGGAGCGATCGTGCCGGACGGTGTGTCGAGGGAACGCTCCAATCCCGATCCCATAGCCGTTCCTCATCAGCGCAGCCAGGAGGAGCAGGATGCCGCCGCCGAGGTGGGACGTCTCGGCAGCTCGCTGGGAATTCCCGCGGTCGAACCGGTCCCGCCGCCAGGCCCCGTGCCTGGAGCATGGGCTGACGCGGCAGAAGGCGCTTCCCGGGCTTTCGGCGATGAACTGCAGGCGGTCTCCAAGCGTCGCACCCAGACAGATGTGCCGCTCACCATGGGGACTGAAGCCGGGCGGGCGGGAAGCCGGAGGATGATGCGTTTCGAGGCGCAGGGCGAGGTGGGTGTGGCCGAAGGCACGCCGGCGACCCTCATCGTCACAGACGCTCAGTTCGAGGTCGAAGTGGTCTCGGTGTTCGGCAACGTCGTCACCCTGTCGACGCCCCCGGACACTCCGGCGGCGAGCGAGGCGACGCTACGCCTTGACCTGTCATGGCTGCTGATAGCTCAGAGTCGGCGACTGCACGAACTGGCCCACGGCGGGCCAGGATTCGACGGCAGCGCGGCGCTGGCCGTCGTGACCCATCAGCATCAATGGGGTTCGGCGGCTCCGGTCGAGCTGCCGGAGGGCACACTGGAAGGCCTCAACAACGGACAGCGCAGCGCCGTCGAGCGAGCGCTGGCTCCTGGGCTCACTTGGCTCTGGGGTCCGCCCGGCACCGGCAAGACGACGACGATCTCCGCACTGGTGGCGGAACTGTGTGCCCGCGGGCAGCGGGTCCTGCTCGCCGCTCCGACGAACGCTGCACTCGACGTGGCGATCCAGGCGCTGCTGAAGCGTCTCCCGGACGTCGATGAAGGCCTGCTTGTGCGCCTCGGCCAACCGGCGGATTCTTCGCTGGTCGACCGGAACGCCGGTCGGATCCTGGTCGATGAGATCGCCGCCGCCCGTGGCGAGCCGATCGCGAAACGCCGCGTGGAGGTCGGCCGGGACATTCGACAGCGTCGCCAGGAACTCAGCTCGCTCAAGCGCCGCCTGGGGCAGCTGACGTCCGAGG
Source organism: Sphaerisporangium sp. NPDC088356 (assembly GCF_040685555.1). Lineage (NCBI taxonomy): Bacteria > Bacillati > Actinomycetota > Actinomycetes > Streptosporangiales > Streptosporangiaceae > Sphaerisporangium > Sphaerisporangium sp. NPDC088356. The sequence continues at coordinate 28,998 of NZ_JBFBIK010000067.1, read as the reverse complement.
AGGAGACCAGGCGACTTCGGGTGGAGACACAGATCGCGCACCTACAAGCCCTCCAACGTGAGCTGGACAGAAAACTGCTCGCCGTCCGGCGTCAGGTCTGCAGGGAGGCCACCGTGGTGGCCGCCACCGCGCATCAGGTGGTCCTCGAAACGCTCAAACAGTTGACATTCGACGTGGTCATACTCGACGAGGCCAGCATGACCTCAGCGGCGTTGGCCATGCTGGTGGCCGGTGCCGGACACGGGCATACCGTCATCGCGGGCGACTTCCGCCAGCTGCCACCGATCGCCGTCGCCGCTACTCCGCCGGCCCAGGAGTGGTTGAAGCGCAGCCCGTTCGAGAAGGCAGGCATCTCTACCGCCGTGGCCAAGGGATGTGCGCCCGCTAACCTGGCCGCACTGACCGAGCAGTATCGTATGCGCCGGCCCATCGGGGACGTCGTCAGCACCGCCTTCTACCCCGAGAGCCCGCTCGTCACCGCACGCGGTGTCGCGAGCAGAACAGTGAGAAGCAGGGCGCCGTGGGCGAGCAGCGAACTGGTCTTCATCGACACATCCAGCATGAGAGCCCGCACGGCCCGTAGGCAGGGCATGCTCTCCCGGTACAACCTCATGCATGCCCAGCTGGCCGCCGCGTTGGTCGGCAGTGCGACCAGCGAGCTCCACGATCTCGCCCTCATCACGCCCTTCGCACCTCAGGCACGTCTCCTGGAGTCGCTCCTGCCGGGAACACGCTTTGAAGATTGGGCCGCTTCCACAGTTCACCGATTCCAAGGTGGCGAGCGTGACATCGTCATCTACGACACCGTCGACACCGGGCATGGAGTCTCGCCGTTACACCCGTGGTTCACCGACGGAAGCGCCGGGAGCGAGGGCGCGCGCCTGCTCAACGTCGCGGCGAGCCGCGCCCGCGACAACCTGGTGGTCATCGGCGCCCTCAACAGCCTCCACCGGCCCGGTTCGGCGCGCGACGCGGTGTGGACGTTCTTCGCCCATCTGCTCGACAGGGCGGAATGTCTCCCTTGGGAGAAAGTTCTCACCCTCTCCGCCGGCGTTACTGAGTACGTTCAGAATGCGGTCACCCAGCGACTTAGGAACGACATCGCCCGAGCTGCCACTGTCGAGATGTGGCTGCCTCGGGCACCACTGCACAGTCTTCCAGCGCTTCTCAAGGAACTACGGTGGATGCGCAACGAGGACCCGGACACCGAGGCGGTGACGATCTGGGTCGAGCCGGAACCGGACGGCTACCTGTCCGCCGAGGCCTTGCGGGCACGGCAGGAGGGCATCAACGTACGGCCGCTCATGCCCATCCTGGAGTCCGGCGCCGTGATCGGTGACGTCGTCTGGTCCTCGTCCGCCCCACTGCTCGGACCCGCCCCCGGAGTCGTGCTACGCACCGAGCACCGGGCCTTCGCCGACGCGATCCGCCGCGCTCAGCGACGTCGTCCGGGCGTAGCACCCGGCAGCGGGCAGCTCGGCGATGACTGCGGCCGCTGCCAGCGCATGCTGATTCGCTATGAGACAGGCCGGCGAGGCCAACCGGACCTCAGGTACGAGTGTCATGCCTGTGACCGTCTTGGCAGGACAACCAAGGGCAAGGCATCAGTCCGGCTCAACGGCCGAACTGCCGGCTGAGACGCCGGGCGTACCGGTTCCGGGCATCGGATGGCGCTGAGTCCACTGGCGAAGTCGCTCCAGGCCAGGGCCTAGGTCGGGGAGTGAGAGGAACGTCAAGCGGGTGCCCGACGCAGTCGGAAGAGCGAAGGCGACGGCCTTGCCGGGGGCTTCAGTGGTGATCGTGGTCGTCCGGTAGGCCTGGCAGTGGCCCTGGGACAGCTCGTAGGTCAGCAGCAGGCCGCGTCCGTTCTCGGCGAGCAGCGACAGATCCGGCTCAGGCAGTGTGGAGAGCCGATGCAAGGCGTCGCGGATCTTGTTGGGCTCCGGGTCGCCGTCGACCACCTCGCACCAGGTGGGGATGCCATCGACGTGGTAGACGCGCAGCTCGTACGGCGGGTGGGCATGCTTCTCGGCGTTGGCTGCGAGTTCCGAGCCGATGATCTCGGCGTCGGTGATGGCGTCGTCGTCCAAGCCGGCTTGCCGGAGCACCTCACGGATCACGGTGCGAGCGCGCCGCGCGGCCGAGCCGTGCGGAAGGAGCTTGACCAGCACGCGTATATCGCGGTTCTGCACTGTGGCGGCAGGCTCCTGGCCGGGGTGTGTGAGCCGGCTGGGGACTTCAAGGGAGCGGTCGTCGGACTCCTGGGGGGTGCTGTCGGCGGGCAGCATGATGACGCTCCGTTCGCTGTCGATGACGTTTGACAGCAGGAAAGGTCAAGGGGCGGGAGAAGTGAACGGCGCCGCCTGTTCGTTGGCCCGTGGCCGGGGAGTGGCGGGGGCGGGACTGGTCGATCTCTGGTCGTTTGCCGTGAAGGGCTGGCCCCCGGGTGCCCGGAGGTGTAATCGTCATCACATTAAGTGGTCAGGTGATTACTAAGGGGGAGTCGTCATGGGCGTACCGCAGCGCCACACGGGCCGTCCCGAGCTGGTCAGGGCGCGCAGGCGGCAGGGGATGAGTCAGGAGGCGGCGGCGGAGGCGATCGGGGTGTCGTCGACGACCTGGGCGCGGTGGGAACGAGGTGAGCAGGGGATCCGTGCTCGTCACCGGGCGCGGATGGCCGTCGTGTTCCAGGTGGAGGCGGGGGAGGTGGAGCGGTGGATAGAAGGGTGGGCCTTCGGGGAGACATCATCATTGCCGGTCGCGGACTTCGGAGGCGCCTCGCTGGCGGCTACGGTGAAGTCGGCCGAGCATTTGTGGAGGTTCGAGATGGATCCGTCCCGTCGCCATCTGCTGGCCACCTTGCCGTTCGTCCCCACGGCGCTGGGGGAGTGGCTGGTCTCCTGGAACTACGGTCTTCCGGTCGAGTCGGCCGCGCAGCACGGGTCCGGGCCCGTGGTGGGTATGGCCGATGTCAACCGGATCAACGAAGCCCGCAAGGCCTTCAGCCAGATGGACCACCAGTTCGGAGCGGGGTTGGTCCGACCCGTGGTCTTGAGGTACTTGAACGGCAACGTCGCGCCGCTGCTGCGTGGCCGCTACGACGACAAGGTCGGGGCCGAGCTGATGAGCGCGGCGGCGGGCATGAGCCGGATGGCGGGCTGGACCGCCTTTGACCTGCATCGTCATGGCCAGGCCCAGCACCACTTCGGTCAGGCATTGAAATTCGCCAAGGTAGCCGACGACCCACTCACAGGCGCGTGGGTGTTGTCGACATTGACACAGCAGGCGATACACATCGGCCAGCCCACCTGGGCGGTATGGCTGGCCCGTGCTGCGGCGGACGCCGCGCGCAGGGCCCAAGCACCTCCGCGGGTCATGTCCTTGATGTTGGTCAGGGAGGCTTGGGCGACGGCCTCGCAGGCGAAGCCGTCGGAGACCGGCGACCAGCACAGCGTCAAGCAGGTCGAGCGGCTACTTGTCGAGGCGGAGCGAACCCATTCACAGGGAGCCGCTGACCGTGATCCAGCGTGGGTCGCCGTGCTGGAGCCAGTGGAGTTGAACGCTGAGGCAGGCAATTGCTGGCGCCTGATCGGCAAGCACCAGCGGGCCGTCGACTGTGCGGAAGCTGCCGTGACCGCGTTCAGGCAACACAGTCCTCGATCTGCTCAGTTCAATCGGGTGCACGCCGCCGAGGCGTACCTCGGGATGGGCGAGCTGGAGCAGGCACTGGACTCAGCGCGAGCCGCGATCCCCATGACGAAGGCGGTGAGTTCTGTTCGCTCGGTCGAATGCCTTCGGAACTTCGCGGGTCGGCTTGAGCCGTACGGCAGCAGCATGATGGTCCGCGAATTCCGCGACCACCTGAACCGCGAACTCGCCGCCTGACCACGTTGTCCGCTAGTCGACGGGCCGGAAGCCGAGCACACCTGGAGTCGTCCAAAGTGGATGTTGTGCGTTGATGCCGCGGCCGAAGTCGGTCAGGTGCAACGACCGCCAATCCTAGGCAATCGGTGCCTGATAGTAGGACAGCCGTACTTCGACTCCTGAGGCATGCCCGGCTTCGGAGAGGGCCGTTCCCGTGCTGCTGGGCGTCCATACCCATGGTCGTACGTGGTTGATGGCGGTGTCCCCGTTGGTGGCTCGGTGGACGAGTTCCTCGCGGAGTGCGGAGCGGAAGTCCTCTGCGTCTGTCTTGGTGGCGAATTCATACGGCAGGGCGCGTTGTTTGTGATCGGCCTGTACGAGCTCGGCGTACTCCAAGGCTTCTGCCAGCTCATCGGCCTGGCTCTGGGCTTTCGCGGGTGGCGTGGCCCTCGACGGCGCTTCTGTCTTCCAGGGGTGGCCCGTCAAGAGTTCGGCGCGGAGCCAGGTGGCGAACTGTAACGCGTGCAGGCGATCGTCGCCGTCGGCGCCGGTCCACGCGGAATCGATCGCCTCCGCGACGTGCTCCCAGGTCGTGGTGCTGTAGTGGGCCCGGTCGGGAAGCCCAGAGGGTTCCGATGGAACCCGATCACGGGTTATGTACAGGAAGTCGACCGGGATGTCTGGGTAGTGATGTAGACCTAGCTCGATGTATTCGTCTACTTGGCGTTCGCGGACGCTTCCCGCCTCGGTCTTGAGTTCCACGAGCAGAAGCCGATCCGGCCAGTGTAACGCCAGGTCAGGCCAGCGATTCTCCTGTCCAGGGTGGAGAGCCTCCAACTTGAATTCCCAGTAAACGGCCGGCCGGGGGGCACCACCGCGTGCTTGCGGGTCGAGGAGATAGAGCAGAAGCCGCCCCTGGGGGCAGAGTTCGTAAGCAGTGTTGATTCTCTTCGGCCGGTCGCCGATCAGGAGGCTGGTCAACATGAGCTGGGCGAACCACTCACGGCCGGCACGGGCAAGATTGATCCGCTCGACAGCGGGATCAGGGATGGCCATGGGATTCCTCTCCGCTGATCGAGGTGAAGCTGCTTTCCGCCGGGTGACCTCGTGAAATGCGGTTGCTTCTGTGCGGAGTGGCATGGCCTGCCTCGTAGGGCAGTCGAGGTCTGCCTGCGGGGCGGGTACGAAGACGTGGCGCTGCACCATTTATTACCACGTCATCACGGTATTTGTGAAGTGAGCGCACAAGTGGTTTCGCTCTAGACAGGCCTCTTTGGAACGTCATAAGGTTCAGTTCACGTCTACAAGAAGAACTTTGTGCACTAAAAGTGATATTTGTCCGGAATGCCCGTCGAGACTGATTCGGGGCTGTCTCGCTCGTGCCGGAAGGTAGCTGGCCACATTACGGCCGGTACTCAGCCGTTGACGAGGAGAAATAGTGACCATTGCGACGTCGGAGCCGCCGGACACCGGTGCCCTGGTCGCGGTTCGTGGACAACGTTGGGTGGTCAGCGAATCCCAGGCCGGTGAGTCCAGCACTCTGGTGAGGTTGCAGAGCGTCGAGGACGGTCGCTACGGCGACACGCTCGACGTGGTCTGGGAGATCGAACCCGGCCGTCGCATCCTGCCGAGCGGCTCGTTGCCCGACGTCACTCCCGACGGTTTCGATTCGCCTGAGCGTCTGGCCGCGTTCCTGGACGCCATCCGGTGGTCGGCGGTCGCCAGCGCCGACGTGAAGACCTTGCAAGCACCCTTCCGATCCGGCGTGGCAGTCGAGGACTACCAGTTGGAGCCGGTGGCCAGGGCGCTCGACGCGCCGCGCGTCAACCTGCTGCTCGCCGATGACGTCGGTCTGGGTAAGACGATCGAGGCCGGTCTGGTCGCCCAGGAGCTTCTCCTCCGCCACAGAGCCCGCAGGATCATGGTCGTGTGCCCGGCCGGCCTCACGCTCAAGTGGCAGGACGAGATGGCCGAGAAGTTCGGCCTCGACTTCACGATCATTGACACCGAGCGCTGCGCGATCGTGCGACGCACGCACGGCAGCGCCGCCAACCCCTTCGCGGTCTACCCGCTGAGCATCGTCAGCCTGCCCTGGCTGCGTGGCCAGAAGGCACAGCGGCTGCTCGACGAGGTGCTCGACCCGTCAGCCATGGAACGGCGGTTCGACCTGCTGATCCTGGACGAGGCGCACCACGTCGCGCCAGCCGCGCCCAAGCAGGTCTACGCGGTCGACTCCCAGCAGACCAAGCTGATCCGCCGGCTCGCCCCGCACTTCACCCACCGGCTGTTCCTGTCCGCGACCCCGCACAACGGCTACCAGGCGTCCTTCACGGCCCTGCTGGAGATCCTCGACAACCAGCGCTTCGCCAGGGGGGTCGACCCGGACCCTGCCGCCGTCAAGGAGACAGTCGTACGGCGGCTCAAGCGGCACATCGTCAACCCGGACGGGACCAAGCGGTTCCTGGAACGGGAAGCTCGGGCGATCCCGGTGATCTACCCGGCGGACGAGCGGGAGATCCACGGCCTGCTCAAGGAGTTCGCGCGGTTGCGCCGGGCCAGGCTCAACAAGAGCAACAAGGGACGCAAGGCGGCCGACCTGGTCACCCTGTTGCTGAAGAAGCGGCTGTTCTCCAGCCCCAAGGCGTTCGAGCACACCCTCGGGGTCTACCTGGACACGGTCGGCGGTGCCAAGGTCGCCGTTGAGACCGGTGATGACGACGATTCCTGGTTCGACGACTACCTGGAGAGCACGGCCTCGCTCGACGACGAGGCGCTGGCCGACGCCGAGGACGACGCGGTCGGCATCGCGGCTCCCCTCCAGGGAGTGGCCACCGAGGAAGAGATCGCGTTGCTCGACCGGATGCGCGGCTGGGCACTGGACTACGTGTCCGCTCCGGATACCAAGGCGCGTGAGCTGATCACCTACCTGACGGGCGTCTGCCGGCCTGACGGGCGGTGGAACAACGAGCGGGTCGTGGTCTTCACCGAGTACCGGGACACGCAGAAGTGGCTGGCGGAGCTGCTCCGGCAGGAGGACCTCGGTGGTGACGCGCTCGCGCTGCTGCACGGCGGGATGGCGGCGGAGGAGCGGGAGCAGCTCCGGGTCGCCTTCCAGAAGCACCCGAGCGAACACCCGGTGCGCATCCTGCTGGCGACCGACGCCGCGAGCGAGGGCATCGACCTGCAGAACCACTGCCACCGCCTGGTCAACTACGACATCCCGTTCAACCCGAACAAGCTTGAGCAGCGCATCGGCCGTATCGACCGGTGGGGGCAGAAGCAGACGCCTGAGATCCGCCACTTCATGGGTACCGGCTGGGACAGGGCCGTCGACTCCTACGAAGCGGACCTGGAGTTCCTGTCCCGGGTGGCCACCAAGGTCGCGCGGATGGAGGAGGACCTGGGCTCGGTCAACGCCGTCCTGGCGGCGGCCGTCCAGAAGCGGATGCTGAACGACATCTCCGACTACGACGTGGAACGTGCCGGAGGCAAGGGCACCATTCCCGCCGAGACCAATGTCGGCGAGCAGGTGCGCAAGCTACGCACCAACCTGGACGAGACGGTGCGCGAGCTCGGCATCACCCCCGCCCACGTGAAGCGGGTCGTCGACACCGCGCTGGGCCTCGCCCGGCAGCAGCCGCTGAAGCACCACCTGGACGAGAAGCACCTCACCGAGGGCTTGTACGACGTACCCCCGCTCACCGGCTCGTGGGAACGTGCCGGCGCGGGCCTGGTGGAGAAGCTCAAGAAGAAGGACGAGCTGCCGCGCCAGCGTCCCGTGACGTTCGACGCGAACGCGACGCTCGATCCCCAGGGACGGGTCCGGGACGACGTGGTGCTCGGCCACCTGGGCCACCCGCTCGTCGCCATGTCGACCCGGTTGCTCCGGGCCGCGGTCTCCAACAGCGAGATCGGCCTGCACCGGGTCACCGCCGTCATCAGCGACGACCCGGCGCTGGAGACCACGCTGGTCGGCGCGTTCTCCCGCTTCGTGCTGGTCGGCGGGGACGGGATCCGGCTGCACGAGGAGGTTCTGCACGCCGGAGGCTGGGTGCCAGAGACGGGACGGTTCCGGCGGCTGGAGAACCTGACCGTGCTCGGCGACATCCTCGGCCGCGCGCTCACCGAAGGCAAGCCCGCCGCGGCGCCGATACGGAACCGGCTCACCGGCGTATGGCCGAGGATCAGCGGCGCCGTCATGCAGTCGATCGACTGGCGGACCGAGCAGAAGCGCGAGCAGCTCGACCGCAAGCTCGCCCAGCGCATGGAGGCCGAGCAGGCCCGCGTCGTCGCGAACCTGGCCCAGTTCGAGGCCACGCTGCGCGCCCAGCTCGCCGAAGGCGAGAGCGAGGACGCGCTGTTCAGCCGCTTGGACGTGGCGAAGAGCAAGGAAGAGCGGGAGCAGTACCGCAAGGACCGCAGATCCTGGGAAGACCGATTGTCCAGTCTCGCTGAGGAACGGGACCGCGAGTTGAAGGTGATCGCGTCCCGCTACCGCGATCCGCAGCCGCACCGGTTCCCCGTTGCCGTGGTCTTCGTCGTACCGAGGCGAGAGGCGACCCGATGAGATACGCGAGTGACTTCAGCCACCAGAACTGGCTCAGCCTGGTCGAGGTGTCCGGCCCCTTCCTCAGCCTTCCCGTTCTGCGGAGGACCTGGCCGGACCTCGACTCGCTGAACAAGAAGGAGCGCGAACAGCTCCGCATGGCGCACACCGCCTGGCAGCAGAGCGGTGCGCGCCGGGAGTGGATCTCGTACGTGCTGCGCGGCCTCCTCCGCTACGGGGATGCCGTGCAGATCGGCGGGCTCGACCACCTGGCGATGGAGGTGCCCGAGCACGACACGTCGGTCACCCCGGCCTTCGCGCTCGCGGTCCCCGGCGAGGAAGTCAAGGTGGACAACGTCCGCCTGTTCGGGATGATCACTACTGGTCATCCGACCGCGCGTATGAAGCCCTCGGCGTGGGCCGCCACCCCGGTCGACCGGGTCGCGCAGCTCTGCCGTCACCACGGTGTCGAGCTCGGACTCGTTACCAACGGCCGCTGGTGGGCGCTGGTATGGGCGCCGCGCGGCGGGGTCACCACCACGGCTGTGTTCGACGCGATCCCCTGGCCGGAGTCGGCCGAGCGCGAGGTCCTGCGGGCCTTTGTCTCCCTGCTGAACATCGAGCGATTCTTCGACGTGCCGGAGGCGGAGCGGCTGCCCGCGCTGCTGGCCGCGAGCCTGGACAGCCAGGAGGACATCACCGAGGCCCTCGGCGTGCAGGTGCGCCAGGCGGTGGAGCTCCTCGTCACCGCGGTCGGCCGTGCGGGTGTGCCGGACGAGGTGGGCGCGCACGAGGTCTACCGGGGTTCGGTGGCCGTGATGATGCGCATCATCCTGCTGCTCTTCGCCGAAGAGCGCGGCCTGCTGCCGGCGGACAACGAAATCTACGCCGCCTCCTACTCCGCGGGTCGGTTGTGCGCGCAGTTGGAGCAGAGCGCCATCGAGGGCAGTGAGGAAGAGCTGGAGAACAGCCACGCCGCCTGGCATCGGTTGCTCGCCCTGTTCCAGGCGGTGTACTACGGCGTCGATCACCCGCAGCTGCATATGGCCCCGCACGACGGATCGCTGTTCGATCCGGACGTGAACTCCTGGATGCCGCTGACGATCGACGACCGGACCGTGCTCAACATGCTCCGGGCCGTGCAGTACATCGAGGTCGGCACCGGCAGGAACCGCGAACGCCGCAAGCTCAGCTTCCGCACCTTGGATGTCGAGCAGATCGGCTACGTCTACGAGGGACTCCTCTCGTACGAGGGATTCCGCGCCGCTGACACGGTCGTGGGCCTAGTCGGCAAGCCGGGCCGGGAGGAAGAGATCGATCTCGCCGACCTGGAGAAGGTGGCACGGGAGGTAGCCGCCGAGGTCGCCCAGCGGATCTACGCGGCACCCGTTCCTGGGCATGACTCCATCGTTGAGACACTGGCCGAGAAGCTCGCGGAGCGGTTCAAGGACTCCGGCATCGGTTCGCCTGCCGCTCTCCGCAAGCGGCTCGCCCCACTGGACGAGGCCGGTTCGCTGGAGGCGACCCGCAAGCTGCTCGCGGCGACAGATGGTGACGCGGACCTGGCACAGCGGTTGCTGCCGTTCGCCGGGATCATCCGCGAGGACCTGCGCGGCCTGCCCCTGGTCATCCTCCCCGGGACGCTGTATGTCACCGAGTCGGCACTTCGCAAGAACACCGGCACCCACTACACGCCCCGGTTCCTGGCGGAACAGGTCGCCGAGGGCGCTCTGGAGCCGCTGGTCTACTCGCCCGGTCCGCTTCAGACAGCGGATCGGTCGAAGTGGAATCTGCGCAGCTCGTCCGAGATCTTGGGGCTGAAGATCGCCGACATCGCGGTGGGCTCGGCCGCCTTCCTCGTCGCGGCTGCTCGCTACCTGGGGGACAAGCTCGTCGAAGCCTGGTCGCTGGAGGGCCGACAGGAGGCGTCGCTCTATCTTGAGGGCGCCGAGGAGCGCAGGGCCGACGCCGACGCCGACCCGCTGGTCATCGAGGCCCGCCGCCAGATCATCGAGCACTGCTTGTACGGCGTGGACATCAACCCCATGGCCGTGGAAATGGCCAAGCTATCGCTCTGGCTCGTCTCCATGGACACGACACGACCATTTACGTTCGTCGACGACCGCCTGGTCGCCGGGGACGCGCTGCTCGGGATCACCTCGATCGAGCAGCTCGAATACATGCACCTCAAGCCGGAGCGCGGTCGGAAGATCCACACAGACCTACTGAACCTGGCCGGCGACGTGCGACGAGTTGTGGCCGACGCAGCCAAGAAGCGACGCAGCCTCGTCGAGATCCCCCTCGGCAAGGATCCGCTGGCCACGCTGACTATAAAACGGAGCGTCCTCTTCGAGGTTGAGAACGACACCCGCCTGCACCACTTGTTCGCGGACCTTCTGGTTGGGGCATTCCTCACGTATGCGGCCGAGCAGGGCAGGTTGGGGAATGTCGATGTCCCGGAGGTGCAGGAGAAGACGCGCGGTTTCGACCGTGCCTCACTCCAAGCCGCTAACATCGCCGGCGCCGTGGTCAAGGGCGAGCCCGGAAGCATGCCGGAATCGGAAGAGAGGCGCAAGGTGTGGCTGGCCGCGGACCACGTACCAGGCAACTTCGACCGCCAACCCCTGCATTGGCCACTCGTCTTCCCTGAAGTTTTCGAAAAGGGCGGCTTCGACGCCATAATCGGTAACCCGCCCTTTCTCGGCGGTAAGAAGATCAGTGGGGCAATGGGGTCGAATTACCGAGAGTATTTGGTCGAATCCAGCGGCCGTGGCGCGAAGGGCGTGGCCGACCTAGTCGCCTACTTCGCGCTACGGGCACATGACCTGCTGAGCGTCGATGGCCAGAGCGGCCTCATCGCTACTAATACGTTGGCGCAAGGTGATACCAGAGAAGTTGGTCTTGATCAGATCGTTGGAAATGGCACTACGATCAGGCAGTGTATTAAGAGCCGACCATGGCCTTCCAAAAGCGCTGTTCTTGAGTATTGTGCTCTGTGGACGAGCAAGGCGCAGTTGGGTGACAGTGCAGAGCGGCTAGCTGATAACCTCGTTGTTTCTGAGATTTCACCCGCGCTTGAGCGTGCTTCGCGTGCCCTTGGCGGACCATATCGCCTTATAGGGAGTCGTAGAATAGCACATATCGGCTCCTATGTGAATGGCATGGGTTTCACGATGACACCGGAAAATGCGCGGATATTAATCGATGGAGATGAACGCAACCGCGAGGTGCTATTCCCCTACATCAACGGCCAAAATGTGAGCTCGAGGCCGGATTGCTCTGCCAGTCGATGGATCATTGACTTCCGTGATTGGCCGGTGGAGCGGGCAAAAGAATATTCCGAGTGCTACGACCAGGTCCTTCGGCTTGTTAAGCCGGAACGCGATGGAATAAGTCGTAAGGTTTATCGAGAGCGCTGGTGGCAGTACGCCGAGAGTCAAATGACTATGCGAAACGCAATCGCAGGGCTAGAGCGAGTCATTGTTATCACCCTGGTTAGCAAGGCTGTCATGCCGATGATGGTGCGGACCGGGCAGGTGTTCTCGCACGCGCTTGGCGTGTTCGCGACGGATGACACGGCGATGCTGGCGCTGCTCTCCAGCGCTCCGCACTATTGGTGGACGCTTACTCGGGCATCGACACTGGAAACACGTGTCCGGTACACGCCGTCGGACGTGTTCGAGACTTTGCCGCTTCCCGAGCTCAGTCCAGAAATGCGGGAACTGGGCGGTGAGCTGGACACCTACCGGCGGGACCTTATGCTCGCGCGGCAGGCAGGTCTCACCGCGACGTACAACCTGGTCCATGACCCGAAGTGTGAGGACGAGGACATCGTCGAGCTCCGCCGGATCCACAAGGCGATCGACGAGGCGGTCTGCCGGGCCTACGGCTGGGACGACCTGATCGATCAACTTGATCATGGGCACCATGACCTCGGTCGCGAGACCCGCTACACGGTCGGCCCCTTCGCGCGGCGTGAGCTGGTGGACCGCCTCCTGGAACTCAACCACGCGCGCTATGCGGAAGAGGTCAAGCAAGGCCTCCACGACAAGACCAAGAAGAAGGGGTCCAAGCCCAAGGCTTCGCAAGGTCCACAGCAGCTTATAACAGGTATGGAAGAGGGCCAGATCTGATGGGGCGCGGGCAGCGATCCCCGCTCTGTCACTGGGCGGTGACGAAAAGTGATGCATGGGCCGGTGGCAGCCGGGTAAGGTTGGTGATGCCGCCCCCTGCTAGGGGGAGAGGAAGTGAGCCCGGGTTTACTGCCGGAACTGACAGGACCCCGGGCTTCGCGCTGTCCAGGTCAATCGCAGCGCAGGCGATCGATGATCAGCCCGCTTCCGAGGATCTCCAGCAGCTCCGTGTCACCCGTTGCCGCTGCCGCGACGACGCCCGCGACGATGTCAGGAAGCCAGACAAGCTCGTCGCTCAGCGGATCGGCCCACTCAACACGCATCTCATCGGGCAACGCCCGCTGTGCGCGCAGGGCGTTCACCATGTCGAGATCTTCCTTGTTGCCCGCGTGGCCGCGACCCTCCATGATCACGTGTTGCGCACGTCGCTGGGTGAGTCGCCAGTAGAGCCGTTCCATGCACTTGCGGCGGGCACGCTTCTGTTTCGACGACGACATGTCCGTCCCCACAATCGTGATCACTTCGGGCGACAGTTCCGCGAGCGCGTACACGATCTCAAGCCGTCGCTTCGGTCTCTCGTCCCGCCAGTGCAGGCGTGGCTGCTTGGGCAGCAGCAGCGCGCGAAGGGCCGATCGATATGCATCGGTCTCGCGGTCCGGCACGATCACAGCGGCCAGCACGTAGACACCGGCACCGATCCGCATGGACTCGTCGATGTATGCGCATGACTCGCTGTTCACGATCTGTCACCGTAAGGGATCGGTGCAGCGTCCGCCCGCAGTTCGCCGATAGTGAGCAGACCGTTCCTCGGAGCGGCATGGGAACGGCAGAGAGGACACCTCCGTGTTCGACCGGCAGGGAAAGCTGTTCGCGGCGGGAGCCGAGCAGGACGATCTGTTCGGCTCCGAGGGCGGTGACGGGAGCTCGGCCGTGCCCGGTCAGAAGCAGGACGAGCAGGGGCCGCCGATCCACGCGCTCGACGTGCCACAGGACTTCGAGGCGACCACGCCGTTCGAGGTACGGGACGAGTTCCAGGAGCTGGTCAGCCGTGACCTGCTCGGGCCGTGGGACGGCGACAACGAGGTGTTCCCGCCGAGGGCGATGGGGCCTCGCGAGCGGTACCTGGTGGGCATGCTCGGCCCGAAGCCGTCGCCGAAGTCCGTCGAGGCCGACGCCGACGAGGTGCCGGAGACCGAGATCGGCATCGAGGGCGACGGTACGGACGGGGAGCTTGCGGAGAAGCCGACGCCGCAGAACCTCGGCCGGCTCTGGGCCTCGTCCATGGGGCTCATGTTCGCGGTGCCCGGTGACGTCGACGTGCTCGCGGTCACCGCCTCCTGGGGACGGTACGTCAGGTCCGAGAGCCTGGTGGAGGACGCCAAGGGTAAGGAGCGGGCGGTGTCGGCGTGGTCCCGCGAGCAGGTGGACCATGACAAGGAGGTCCGGCTCGATGCGGAGGTCACGCAGCGTATCCCGCTGACGATGGACCGCCCCGACGATCCCGGGGTCCTGCTGGCGGTGGCCGTACGCCCGCAGAAGGACGGCCGGCGCGTCGTCGAGTTGACGCTGATCAACCAGCAGGCCGAGCCGGAGCGGCACGCCGACACCGCGTGGCTGTTCCAGGCCCAGCTCATCGTGACGGCGTTCGACCCCACTCTAGAAAGCTCCCCGAGCGTTTTCCTGCCTATCGACGACCCGCTGGACGGTGCCGAGGGAGCCGAGGAGGATCTGGAGGACAAGCATCTGCGGCTCCTCTACCGGGGCGAGCGCCGGTACGCGGCCGGACGGAACGTCGCCGTGCATGCCGAGGTGCCGCCGGGCGAGCGATACGCCGAGTTGCTGCGGACCACGTGGCTCCCCGAATATGACGTGCCCGCCACGGTCGCGCCGGTCGGCGAGGGCACGGCTCTCGCCGGGGTGGAGCTGTCCATGGACACCCTCGCCGACGCATCCCCTGAGATGCTGGCCGCCGGTCTGACGCCGCTCGCCGACGGGTACTCCGCCTGGCTGGACGTCCAGGAGCAGTCGATCCCCACCCTGCCGAAGCCGTTGCGGGAGGCGGCCACGGCGGCCGTGTACAAGGCGCGGCGGGCGGCGAGCCGCATCCAGGCCGGGATCAGGCTGCTGTCGGGGCGGCCGTCGAGCGTGGGGGACGAGCCGGAGTTCACCGCCGCCAGGCATGCCCAGGCTCGCGAGGCCTTCCGGTTCGCCAACCAGGCGATGGCGTTGCAGCGCCGCCGTACCGCCGTCGCCAAGCTACGTGACGAGCTGGGGCTGACCTATGCGCAGGCCATGGCGGAGATCGACGGGCAGGGCCCGGCAGCCGCGTCGTGGCGACCGTTCCAGCTCGCGTTCGTGCTGCTCAACCTGCCCTCGCTGACGGATCCTGCCCATCCCGAGCGGGCGGCCGACCACACGGCCACCGTCGACCTGCTGTTCTTCCCGACCGGTGGCGGTAAGACCGAGGCGTACCTCGGGTTGACCGCCTACACCTTCGCGATCCGCCGGCTGCAGGGGGTCGTCGGGAAGGCGGCCGACGCCCGTGACGGTGGATCCGGCGTGTCCGTGCTCATGCGCTACACCCTGCGCTTGCTGACCGCCCAGCAGTTCCAGCGCGCCGCCGCGCTCGTCTGTGCCGCGGAGGTGCTCCGCCGCGAGGACCCGGCGACCTGGGGAGAGGAACCGTTCCGCATCGGCCTCTGGGTCGGTAGCGCGGTGTCGCCCAACTGGTTCGGAGAGGCGGCCGACCAGGTCACCGAGGCCAAGGAGGCCCCGGACAGCCGCAGGACCAATGTCCTGCAGACGCTGACCTGCCCCTGGTGCGGGGAGAAGCTGGTCGGCGGCCGGAACCTCGACACCGATGAGGACCGTCGCCGCATACTCCTCTACTGCGGACGTGGCCGGGAGGGGGACTCCGACCCCTGCCCGTTCTCCAAACTGGGCGAGGACCGCATGCTGACCTCCCGGTTCGACGACCCCGGCGAGATCGCCAGCCGCAAGGAGGGCCTGCCGATCCTCACCGTGGACGAGGAGATCTACCGGCTGGTGCCGAGCCTCGTCATCGCCACCGTGGACAAGCTGGCGCAACTGCCCTGGCGCGGGTTCGCCGGGCACCTGTTCGGGCGGGTCAGCCAGCGCTGCCCGCGCCATGGCTACCGGCACGCCGACCTGGACGATCAGATCGGGTGCGGTGGCAAGCACCACGCCAAGGGGAAGCTGCCCAAGGTGGTCAGCCGTCCGGTCGCACGGCTCCGCCCCCCGGACCTGATCATCCAGGACGAGCTGCACCTGATCTCGGGTGCCCTCGGCACCACGGTCGGCCTGTTCGAAGGCGCCGTGGACGAGCTGTGCACCTGGCAGATCGACGGCAGGCCGACGGGCCCGAAGATCATCGCATCCACCGCCACCACCAAGCGGGCCGAGAGGCAGGTGCGCGCTATCTTCGGCCGCGAGCTGGCAGTCTTCCCGCCGCAGGTCATCGACGTCTCCGACACCTTCTTCTCGCGGCAGGTGCCGGTCACCCCGGAGACCCCCGGCCGGCGTTACCTCGGCGTGTGCGCGCACGGCGTGCGCCTGAAGTCGGCCGAGATCAGGCTGGCCGAGATCCTGTTCATC
Organism: Sphaerisporangium sp. NPDC088356; assembly: GCF_040685555.1. Classification (NCBI taxonomy): domain Bacteria; kingdom Bacillati; phylum Actinomycetota; class Actinomycetes; order Streptosporangiales; family Streptosporangiaceae; genus Sphaerisporangium; species Sphaerisporangium sp. NPDC088356. The sequence continues at coordinate 12,840 of NZ_JBFBIK010000067.1, read as the reverse complement.
GCCGGGCAGACCACGTTCGACAAGTATGGTGAGCCCGCCGACCCGTACATGACCGTCGTCGGCTACTTCAACGCGACCCGGGAACTGGCGGGCATGCGACGCTACCTCGACGACGACGTGACCACCAGGATCAGGACCCACGGCAGACGTAAGAAGCTGTCCGATCGGCTGCTCAGCAAGGCGGACCTGCTGAACATCGTCGAGCTGACCTCGCGAATCTCATCCGGCGACATCAGCGACGTGCTCAAGCAGCTGGAGATCGGGTTCGATCCGGACATAGACACCTCCTTGCGGCTGCCCGTGGTCCGTGCCGAGATCGCCGACGTCATGCAGGAGAAGGACCGAGCGAAGCGCCGACCGGCACACCCGATCGCCGACCGATACCAGGTACGGCGAAACGGGCGGCAGCCCGTGGACGTGGTGCTGGCCACCTCGATGTTGCAGGTCGGCGTCGACGTCTCCCGGTTCGGTCTCATGGTGATGACCGGCCAGCCGAAGAACACCGCCGAGTACATCCAGGCGTCCTCCCGCGTCGGCCGTGACCCGGCCAGGCCCGGACTGGTCATCACGCTCTACAACTGGTCAAGGCCCCGGGATCTGGCCCACTTCGAGGACTTCGAGCACTACCACGCGACGTTCTACCGGCAGGTCGAGGCGCTGTCCGTCACGCCGTACACGCGGCGGGCCCTGGACCGCGGCACCACCGCGATGTTCGTTGCGGCGGTGCGCAACGCCGAGGAGTCGTACTCCAGGAACCGGGACGCCGAGGAGGTGCCCCTGGACGGCGAGACCGTCAAGCGGATCACCGAACGGTTGCTGCGCAGAGCCGAGAGCGTCGACGGGACGCGCGGCCGTGCGTATCTCGACGCCAAGATCAAAGCCGTGGCCGACCAGTGGGCGCTCCGCAAGGAGAGCCCCGCGCGGCTCGGCTACGAGAAGAAGAAGAGCACCGCTCAAGAGATCATCGACGGGCTGCTCGAGCGGGCAGGCAACGGCCGATGGGGTGTGCTGACCGTCGGCAACTCGATGCGGGAGACGGAGAACGAGGTCAACCTGCTGCTTCCGGCAGGTGGAGCCATCTTCGAGTCACCGGTGGGAGTTCCGGCGTGGACCTTCTTCACATCGGACGGCGAGGATTCCGGCGCCGACAGTCCACCAGGTGATGAGCTCGGTGAGTCCGCTCTTGACGGGAAGGGCAACTGATGGCCGAGATATCGCGCTACCGGCTCAGGGTCGGGGCCGTGCGCCCGAGCCACCTGATGTTCACCTCCGGTGTGGGGTCGATCGTCGACCTGCCGAACTTCTCCGTGCTGGTCAAGGGACTCGATGACTGGCGGTACGACAAGCTGGGCGAAAACGCGGTCGTCATCACCGAACCACGGCTGCTCGCGGCCGTGCAGACGCTGCTGAGCAAGACGGTGCGCGAGCTGCGCCCCGCCCCTTGGATTCCCGGGACCGACACCAACCCCAACGGTGACGCCGCTCGCACCGGCGTGCCGGTCATGCCCTTTCCGAGCTGGATGCGGTGTACGGCCTGCAACCTGCTCGCCCGCGTCGACTCGCAGGCGTTCGGCTTCGAGAACGACAAGCCCCGCAAGCCCCATGAGGCCAAGTTCTTTCACGAGTGCGGGCGCGGTAACAAGAAGAGGCTCGTGGTCGGTGCCCGCTTCCTCCTGGGCTGCACGGCTGGGCACCTGGACGACTTCCCGTACCTCGAATTCGTCCATCACGGCGGCAGCTGTCCGGTCGCCCCCAAGCCGAACCTCCTGATGGAGGACCGGGGTGGCAACATCGGGGCCAACGTGCGGATCGTCTGCCAGCGCTGCCACGCGGACCGCAACATCCGTGAGGCGATGGGTCAACGCAACAGGGACAAGCTGCCGCGATGCCGGGGGCGGCACCCTCATCTCGGCACCTTCTCACCGGCCGGCTGCGACAAGCAACCGCACATCCTGGTCGTCGGCGCCTCCAACCAGTGGTTCGCCCAGACCTTGTCGGCTCTGGCCGTGCCGCAGGGCGGTGCGAGTGAGCTCGAAGCCAAGGTCGAACGGTTCTGGGCCAACCTGCAGCATGTTCCGGGGCCGCAGATGCTGCCTTACGCGCGGTCGATGCCACCGGTGTCCTTCGAGTTCGAGAAGTGGGACGACGAGCAACTGTGGGCTGCGATCGAACGTCATCGCGGCAGCCTGGAGGCGGCACCGGAGAAGGAAGCGGAGGGCTACCCTGACCTGCTGACCCCCGAATGGCAGGTGTTCTCCGGGGCGACCTTGCCCAAACCGGACGACGATTTCACCGCCCGCCGCGATCCCGACGGTGTGCCGAGCCTGCTCAAGGGTTTCTATTCCGACGTCGTCCAGGCCGAACGGCTGCGCGAGGTCAGGGCGATGATCGGCTTCACTCGGCTGGACGCCCCCGACCCGGAGGACCCCAACCTCGTGACGCGCGCTCCGCTGTCCCGTTCGAAGCCCACCTGGGTGCCCGCGAGCGAGGTACGTGGAGAGGGCATCTTCCTGCGGCTGCCCGAGGACCTGCTCATGGACTGGGAAGCGCGCGTCGCCGACTCGACCGCCATCCGTCGACACCGGGAGGCGTACGGCCGGTTCCGCGAATACCGCTACTCGGCGCGAACCGGGCAGGCTTTTGACGAGGACAGCAGATACCGGGGCTGGCCCGGGCCGCGCTACTACGCTCTGCACACGCTGTCGCACCTGCTCATCCGTACGATCGCTCTGGAGTGCGGGTACAACTCGGCGAGCCTCGCGGAACGCATCTACGCCGGGACCGAGGATGATCCTCGCGGCGGCATCCTCATCTACACGGCTGTGCCGGACGCGGAGGGCACGCTGGGCGGCCTGGTGTCGCTAGCCGAGCCGGACGAGCTGGTACGGCTGACCCGCCGCGCGCTCACCGAGGCACGGTACTGCTCCTCCGACCCGCTCTGCGCGGAGCGGCTGCCGCGGAAACCCGAGGACTTCCTGCACGGCGCCGCCTGTCACGTGTGCCTGTTCGTCTCCGAGACCACCTGCGAGCGAGGCAACCGGTTCCTGGACCGGCGCTTCGTCGTCCCGATCGACGACACGGATCTGGCGATCTTCCCGGAGGTGCCGTGAATGACTTCGAGTCATCCGTCGCCGAAGCCATAGCCAGGCTCGGCTCGGTGAACACGGCCACGCTGGGTCTCCGTATCGGTGCAGGGTCGCCCAGGGACACCGTACTGAGCGCCGTCCCGTCGCCTTCGCATACGGAGGTGGCGCGGAGGGTGCTCGACACCAAGGCATCAGCCGGCGTCTCCGACGCGGAGGCCGGCGCCTACATCCGGGGAGTCGCCGCGGGATGGACGCTGAGGGACACCTCGTTCGAGGTCGAGTCGGTGTGGAGCGGGCCGAGCAGCCATGAGGTCCCCATCCGCGCCACCGCCCGGGTGCTGGTGGAGCTCGTCGGCGAAGCCAGGCACGAACTGGTGCTCATGACGTATTCGGCGAAGCCGTACGCGCCGCTGACCGAAGCACTGGCGGCGGCCGTGGAGCGGGGCGTCTCGGTGATGGCCGTCGTCGAGACACTGCAGGGAGCCGGGAGCGCGCTGGCCGGGTCGGAACCGGCTGTGGCGTTCGCGTCCATCGACGGCGTGGAGGTGTGGCACTGGCCGCCGACCGGGCGTGGCCGGCACGGCGCGAAGATGCATGCCAAGCTCGCGGTCGCGGACCGGCGCGTGCTGCTGGTGTCGAGTGCCAACCTCACCCAGTCTGGAGTCGAGAAGAACATCGAGGCGGGGGTGCTGGTCCGAGGCGGTACGGCCCCGCTGCGCGCGGCCGAGCACATCGCGGAACTCCGCGCCGAAGGTGTCTTGGAGCGGCTGCGATAAGCATGGACAGGGAAACGAGGCCGGTGACGCAGGACGGCGCCACTGTGGCGGCGGGCGACATCGCGCGGCTGGCCGGTGTGGGGCGGGCGGCGGTCAGCAACTGGCGCCGCAGGTTTCACGACTTTCCCGAACCTGTGGGCGGTACGTCATCCAGCCCGCTGTTCTCTCTGACCGAGGTGGAAACCTGGCTACGTGGCCAGGGCAAGCTGCAGGAGCTCCCCGCCGACGAGCACACCTGGCAGCAGATCCGTAACGCGGCGGACGACCTGCGGCTCGCCAGTCTGGTCAGCTCGGTCGCCGCGTTTCTCGTCTACATCGAGCGCCATCCGCAAGGATGGCGGAGCCTGTCGAAGAAGGCAGACGCGGGCATCGTCGCCGGCCTGCCGGACGAGGTCGGTGTCCTGGCCGAAAGCCACGTACCGCTCCTGCGAGCCGCCGCCGAGCTGGCGGCCGACCGGGGGCACGCGGACGTCATCGAGTTCCTGTACCGCCGATACGTGGATGCGCACTCCCGCCGGGTCCAGGTTCTGTCCTCCGACGTCGCCTCACTGATGGCCGCCCTGCTGGACGAGTCGTGCCGGACGGTGCTCGATCCCTGCTGCGGGTTCGGTCCGCTGCTGCTCGCGGCGCTGCCGGCGGCGACCCGGTTGCTCGGTCAGGAACGTGACGAGTCCGCGCTACGCCTGGCATCCGCTCGTCTCCGGATCCGAGGCGCCGACGCGGAGGTGGCGGCTGGAGACGCGCTGACGCGGGATGCCTTCCCGGAACTCCAGGCTGACGGCGTGCTGTGCGCCCCGCCGTTCAACGAACGTGGCTGGGGGTACGAGAAGCTGGCCAACGACCCTCGCTGGCAGTTCGGCCTGCCGCCTCGCGGTGAGTCCGAACTGGCCTGGGTCCAGCACTGCCTCGCGCACCTCAGGCCGGGTGGCGAGGCGATCGTGCTCATGCCCCCCGCCGCGGCCGGCCGGCGCTCCGGCCGTCGTATCCGTTCGCGGCTCCTCCGCGCCGGTGCGCTCCATGGTGTGATCTCCCTGCGGGCCGGAGCCGCACCGCAGTCCGCCATGCCGCCGCATGTATGGCTGCTCCGGCGCCCTGGCCCAGACGACGGCATCCCGTCCGAAGTACTCATGGCCGATTCCGCCGAAGAGCCTTCGGGTAAGGCCGTGCTGGAAGCCTGGCAGGCGTTCCGGCGAGGCGAGACACTCGACACCTGCTCGATCCGTACCGTGCCGATCATCGAGCTTCTCGACGACGAGGTTGATCTCACGCCGGGTAAGTACCTGCCGAAGACGGCGGCCGACCAACCGGCGACCCTCGACAGGACGCTGACCGACCTGCTCGAATTCACGGCGGAACTGACAAAGGCGGTTCCCAAAGTCGCCCTCGACCGCCGATCGCTCACGATGACGACCGTGGCGGAGTTGAGCAGGACAGGGACCCTTCAGCTGGTGCAGACTCCGATGCGCATGGACACCGACTCCGGCGACCTGCCACTGCTCACGGCCAAGGACGTCACGCTTGGCCGTTCCGCCACCGGCCGAGGTACCGGAGGCCCTGGACTGGTGGTCGCGCGCCCGGGTGACGTCGTCATCCCCATGATCGCTGGTGAGCTCATCGCCCGAGTGGTCACCGAAGAAGTCGCGCTCGGCCCGCATCTCTTTCTGATACGGCTGAACAAGGAGAGCTTCGACCCGCATTTCGTCGTCGGCTTCCTGCGCGTCACCCCCGCCCGTGCCGCAAGCACCCTTTCGGGGGCCTACCGGGTCGATGTGCGGAGAGCCCGGATCCCGCTGCTGCCGCTGGCCGAGCAGCGGACGTACGGCGACACGTTCCGGCAGCTGGAGCGGTTCGAGGCCATATTGCGGCAGACGAACGAAACGGGGGAGACACTGGGACGACTCGTCTTGGCGGGCCTGACGGAGGGGGATCTGCGTCCCGATTTGTGAGTCCCTCAACCGGTGAACCGCTCTGGCGGCCTTGAGTCTTTGGTCTGCTTTGAGTTCCGTGGGAGTCGGCGTCGGTGTTGGACGTCTGGGGCGGTGCCTGGCGAAAGCGGGCTGGAGCGGCCGGCGCTCAGACGTGGGATCGCCACTACTGCGCGATGGCCACCATGAGCTGCGCGGCCGTGGGCCGGTTGTGCGGTTCCTTGTCCAGGCAGGCGGCTATCGGCCCCACGAGCCCTCGGGGGAGTACAGCGAGGTTGGGCTGGTGGGTGAGGATCGCCGAGAAGATCTGGTAGGGCGTGTGGCCGGGAAACGCCGGCCCGCCGGTCGCGCCGTAGAACATCGTCGAGGCCCAGCTGAAGACATCCGACTCCGGGCCGACGGACCGTCCGGAAACCTGCTCGGGCGACATGTACGCGGGGGTGCCCTTGAGGCCGCCGGAGGTCGTAACGTGGTCCAGCGCCCGCGCCACCCCGAAGTCGATCACCCGGGGGCCGTCGGGGCCGATCAGGACGTTCTCCGGTTTGAAGTCGCGGTGGACGACGCCGGCGGAGTGGATGCCGGCCAGGGCGGCCGAGGTGGCGATGGCGAGCCGGGTCAGGCTGTCACCGTCGAGGGGCCGGCTCTCGTGCACCAGCCGCTCCAGCGAGGGTCCGGGCACGTACTCGCTCACCACGTAGCCGCGATCACCGATCACGCCGACGTCGACGATCCGCGCCGTCGCGTATGGCGGAACCCGCTGCGCGGTGATGACCTCGCGCATGAAGTCGTCGCGCTCGCCGGCGTGCCCCCTGATGCGCTCGTGGAGCACCTTGACCGCCACCTGGCGTCCATCGGGCGCCTGTGCCAGGTAGACCGTTCCCTGGCCTCCCTCACCCAGCCGGGTGACGAAGCGGTACGGCCCGAGGCCGCCGAGATCGCTTCCCGGCTGCTGGTGGTCGGCGCCGGGCACGGTGCCCCACGGATCGCGCATCGGCTCGGACCGGTGGTAGGACGCCGTCCACCCGGCCTGCTGGGCCATCGGCGGAGCCGGTGGCCATCCCGGCGTCTGCCCGTAAGGCGCGGTCGATGTCCTTTGCGGGGAGGCGGCCGAGTAACCCGAAACGGGCATGGACAGTGGAACGGTGGATGTCAAGGGCACGGTCCGAGGCCGGAAAACGGCGCGCCTGATCACAAAGGCGTGCACCGTACCGCCGAACCACACGCCGAGTATCCAGACGTACGCCGCCACCTGGTTGCGCCAGTCGTCGTCCGGCAGCTTCTGAAGATAGCCGACGATTATCAGGTACAGAACGAACAGCGTGCCGTAGCCGGCGGCCGCGAACCCGAGTTTGCGGTTTTTCGTGCGTATCGCGGCGTGGCCGATGATGAAACAGGTGCCAAAACCGCACGTGAACAGCGGTGTAGCTGCCCAAACGACGCTGAGTGGGAACCCGCGCCATGAGCGGCGATCCGAAATCCGGCCGTCGGCATCAGCACGACGGGCGGCGGGACCATGGGCGGGAGGCACAGCGGCATGATACGGATCCGACACCGAAGGACGCGACCACCGGACGATATCTGCGACCTCCCGCATTGATCGTGTAGTTTCTTTCGTTATGGCCTTACAGGAAAGGCGGGCCGGTATGGATCGCCGGACGGTTGTCGGCGGCCGTTACGAGTTGGATCCGTTGTCCCGTCGCTTTGGGGGGATGGGGGAGGTCTGGTTCGGCTACGACAAGCGCCTCGACCGGCCCGTCGCGGTCAAGTTCATCAGGGTCGACAGACTGCCCGACGGCAAGCCCGACAACGAGCTCACACAGCGGTTCGTCCGTGAGTCGCGGATCACCGCGCGGCTGGAGCATCCCGGCGTCCCTACCATCTATGACTGCGGTTCCCACGGCGAGGACCTCTACATGGTCATGCAGCTCGTCGAGGGTTGTTCTCTCTCCGACCTGCTCGACGAGATAAGGGAAGACGGCGAGATCCCGGTCCCCTGGGCGACCGCCATCGCCGCGCAAGTGTGCTCGGTCCTGGCCGCAGCCCATGCGCGGTCACTGGTGCACCGTGACCTCAAGCCGGGCAACCTCATGCTCTGCCGGGACGGCACGGTCAAGGTGCTCGACTTCGGCGTCGCCGCGGCGCTGTCGACCACCGAGACCAAGCTGACCCGCACCGGCGTCGCCGTCGGCACCCCCGAGTACATGGCCCCGGAGCAGGCGGCCGCTGGGACCGTCGGCCCGCAGACCGACCTGTACTCCCTCGGGGTTGTGCTGGATGAGATGCTGGCGAAAGACAACCAGTTCAAGGGTGACACCGCGCTCGCCTCGATGCGAAACCACACCGACCGGTCACCGCAGCCGCTGCGTACTCGCAGGCGCGAAGTCCCGGAAGGGCTGGAGCGGCTCGTCCTGCGGTTGCTCGCCAAGAACCCGGCTGACAGGCCCGCCTCCGCGGAGGAGGTGTACATCCGGCTGCTCGACTTCTGCGGCGAGTTGCCGCCGTTCCCGGGATATGTCGACCTCACCACGCGCTACCCGATACGCATGTACGCGAGCGTCGTCGGGCGAGTCGGATCGCCCTCGACGCCCCATCCGGAGCCGCAGGCCGAGCCGGTGCGGCCCCCGATGCCTCCGCCTGCCGAGACTCCTCAGAGCGACATCTCGCTCGCCCGCGGGCACGCGGAGGCGCTGAAGGCCGAGTCCCGGTTCAGCCAGGCGGCCGAGGTGCTGGCCGGGCTCGTGGAGACCAGCGCGCGTACGCTCGGCGCCCGGCATCCCGATGCGATCCAAATACGCATCGAACTCGCCGACGTGCTCTTCTTGGGCGGTGACTACCGCCAGGCCGCACCCGTGTTCGACGCACTCGCCGCCGACCTGACCGAGCGTGAAGGGCCCGAGAGCGACCTCGTGCTCCGCTGCCGCCTGATGGAGGCCAACTGCCATGCCGCGGTGGGGGAGACCGCCCTCGCGCTGGCCCAGCTGGGACGGCTGCTCGATGACGAGAAGCGCTACGGGGTCGATGAGGACCGCATCCTGGAACTTCGGCGCCAGATCGGCCTGCTCGAACTCGGCTCCGGGAGTCGGTCCCAGGCGCGCCGCACGCTCGGTGATCTCCTCCCCGATCTCGAACGCCGGTACGGCCCGCAACACCCGAACGTGGGCAAGGTACGGGAAGTACTGCACGGCCTTGGCGACGAGCGCTGACAACGATTTCTGGACGTGCGCTAACGACCTCGGTCCAGCCACCGATGGACTCTTTGGCGCGTATGGCAACCGTCTTCAACGAGGAGTGGCGTGGCGAAGCTCGGAATCGACAAGGAGTTCCTCCGGGATTTCGGAAAGCTGGAACGGTCCGTCCAGGTCCGGGTCGAGGAGGTCTTCGCCAAGTTCGAGCAGGCCACCCACGCTGGATTGCATCTGGAGAAGCTGCACAACGCGCGGGACGACCGCTTCCGCACCATCCGTATCGACCTCTTCTGGCGCGGCGTCGTCCTCGCACCGGAAAGCGGGGACACTTTCACGCTCCTGAAGGTGCTTCCGCACGACGAGGCCACCGCCTGGGCCGAACGCCGGCGCGCCTCGGTGAACGCGGCGACCGGGCGTATCGAGATCCGCGACGTGGCGGCGATCGACGCCACGCTGCCCGAACTGGTCCGCCACACCGGCAGCTCCTCGGAGATGCTGTTCGAGCACGTCGGCGATGCGGACCTGACGAGGCTCGGCGTCGACGAGCAGACCCTGGCCTTCGCCAGGGCCCTCACCCATGTGAGCCAGCTGGAGGCCGCGGAGGCGTTCCTCCCGCAGAACCAGTGGCACGTCCTGTACGGCCTTGCGGCCGGTCTCACCCCCGAACAGGTCTGGGCCGAACTCGGCGCCGCGCCCGCGCCGCGGCCGTACGACACCGATGATCTCTCGGCGGCCGTGGAGCGCACTCCCGAGCGGGTGGTCCTGGTGCAAGGTCCACAGGAACTCATGGAGGTGTTCCGGCATCCTTTCGCCTTGTGGCGCGTCTACCTGCACCCCGCGCAGTACCAGGTGGCGAACGCGACCTTCAGCGGCCCAGCCCGTGTGACCGGAGGACCGGGCACCGGCAAGACAGTGGTCGCCCTGCACCGCGCCCATCACCTTGCCCAGGTCGGAGCCGGCCGTGTTCTGCTGACCACGTTCACCTCCACGCTCTCCGCCTCCCTGGAAGCCGGGATACGTCTCCTGGCCGACTCGACGGCGGTCCGCGACCGTGTCGAGGTGCGTCACGTCGACCAGCTCTCCTACCAGATCTTCGCCGAGCGGCACGGGAGGCCCGCGATCCTGCGAGACAAGGAGGAGAAGGACATCTGGCGCCGCATCGTCAAACGCCTCGACGCCCCGTTCACCGAGACCTTCCTGGCAGAGGAGTGGCGGCACGTCGTGCTCGCCCAACGAGTAACCAATGCCGCCGAGTACCTCGCGGCCAAGCGAGAGGGACGGGGGCGCCGGCTCGGCACCCGGCAGCGAGCGCAGCTGTGGCAGGCGATCTGGGAGTTCGAAGAGGAGCTCAAGCACCGGCGGGTGTGGACGCACGAGACCATCTGTGTGGAGGCGACCAGGCTGCTCGACGAGCTGCCGGAGCAGCCATACCGGCACGTCGTCGTCGACGAAGCACAAGATCTTCACCCTGTTCAGTGGCGGTTCCTCCGCGCGGCGGTCGCCGAGGGGCCGGACGACCTGTTCATCGCGGGTGACACCCACCAGCGGATCTACAGCAACCGGGTCTCCCTACGGGATGTCGGCATCAAGGTCGCGGGACGGTCGTCGCGTCTCACCGTCAACTACCGGACGACGGCGGAGATCCTCGGCTGGAGCCTCGGCATGCTCCGTGGTGAGGCGATCGACGACATGGACGGTGGTCTGGACACCGTTGCCGGCTACCGGTCCCAGGTGCATGGCTTTCCCCCTGAACTACGCGCGTTCCGTACGCAGAAGGACGAGTTAGACGCGCTCGTGCGGAAAGTCCGCGAATGGCAGGACATGGGAGTCGGGCCGGAGGAGATCGGCATCGCGGCGAGATCGAACATGCTGGCGGACTCGGCCGTCACCGTCCTCAACGCGGCGGGCATTTCCGCGCATTCGCTCGCGAAGGCGCCGGGGTCCGAGGGAGTCGTGCGCGCCGGCACTATGCACCGGATGAAGGGGCTGGAGTTCAGGTGCGTGGCGGTCATCGGCGTAGGGGAGCACGCGGTCCCTTCGTCCAGCGCCGTCACCCCGTCCGAGGAGGACGAAGTGACCCATGCGCAGGACCTGCAGCGTGAGCGCTGCCTTCTGTTCGTCGCGTGCACCAGGGCCAGGGAACGGCTCCATCTCTCCTGGCACGGCAGTCCCAGTGCCTTCCTGGATGGTTTCACGTCATAACGTTCGGTTACCTTGCGCTTGCAAAGCGTAGGACAACCCCTCATCCGTACATCGTCAACGTGAAGGCGGGTCATGGCCAAGCTCTCGGTACTCCTCCACCAGATCGACAACGGCACGGTGCTGCTCCCGGAGTTCCAGCGCGGGTATGTCTGGAACCGCGACCAGGTCCGCGGGCTGATGCGGTCCCTCTATCGCGGATATCCGGTGGGAGGCCTGCTGCTGTGGGAGACCGAGCCCGACCAGACGGCCGTCAGGGGTGGCGCCACGGACGGCGGAGTGCGATCGCTGCTGCTGGACGGCCAGCAGCGCATCACCTCCCTCTACGGCGTCATCCGCGGTCACGCCCCCGCGTTCTTCGAAGGTGACGCCGCGGCGTTCACCGGGCTGCGGTTCAACGTGGAGGACGAGAGCTTCGAGTTCTACGCGCCGGCGAAGATGCGTGATGACCCCAGATGGGTAGACGTCACGCGCCTGTTCACCGACGGGCTGGAACCCTTTTTCAAGGACTTCGGCGCCATACCGGAGTTCGCGACCTACCTGGGTCGCCTGAACCAGCTACGGCAACTCCTGGATCGGGAGTTCCACGAGGAAAAGATCACTGGGCCGGACAAGGACGTCGAGGTTGTCGTCGACATCTTCAATCGGGTCAATTCTGGCGGGACCGCGCTGTCCAAGGGCGATTTGGCGCTGGCCAAGATCTGCGCGCACTGGCCGCCGGCCCGCCAGGTCATGCGCGACCACGTGAAGGAGTGGCAGAGCAAGGGCTTCGACTTCTCGCTGGACTGGCTGCTGCGCAACACCACCGCCGTGGCCACCGGACGAGCGGTGTTCACCGCGCTCGACACCGTCTCCGCCGCCGAGTTCGAGGTCACTCTCACCAAGTCGGTGGGATACATCGGGAACTTCCTGGAGGCGGCGTCCGGCCGGCTCGGACTCGACCACGACCAGGTGCTGATGGGCCGCTACGCGGTGCCCGTCATCTCACGCCTGCTGCACCTCAGCGCCGGTGGCCGCTTCGCGAATGCGGCTCATCGCGACAAGGTGTTGTTCTGGTACGTCCACTCGGCCCTGTGGGGGCGTTTCGCCGGCTCGACCGAGACGGTGCTCGCCAAGGACTACGAGGTCGCCAAGGAGTCCGGTATCGACGGGCTCATCGCCTCCCTGGAACGCTGGCGCGGCGGCAACCTGGAGATCCAGGCCCATGACTTCGAGGGATCCACCAAGGGCTCGCGCTTCTACCCGCTTCTCTACCTGCTCACCAGGGCCAAGGGAGCGCGGGACTTCGGCAGCGGCCTGCCGCTGCGGGCCGAGATGCTGGGCAAACTCACCTCGCTCCAGGTGCACCACATCTTCCCCAAGGCCGTGCTGCACAAGGCCGGTTATGACCGGGGTCAGGTCAACGCCATCGCCAACTTCTGCTTCCTGACCCAGGACACCAACCTCGTCATCGGGAAGCGCACACCGGAGGAGTACTTCGCCGAAGCCGAGGAGAAGCATCCCGGCGTGCTCGCGTCACAGTGGATTCCCGCCGACCGCGACCTGTGGCGAGTCGAGCGGTACCCCGACTTCCTCGACGCCAGGCGGGAACTGCTGGCCCAGGCCGTCCAGTCCTTCCTTGCCGAACTCCGCAACGGCGCCACGGCGGCGGCCGAGAAACTGGCGCCGG
>NZ_JBFBIK010000066.1:0-41118 GCF_040685555.1 Sphaerisporangium sp. NPDC088356 | reverse complement strand
ATCGTGAGGTGTGGAGCTGACCGGTACTAATAGGCCGAGGACTTGACCACAAAGCGTTTTGCTCGCGTCCACTATGTAACTCAGAAACAACAAACCGTGGCCCTTGGCCTGGTTGTGTGTTTCAAGGGGTTACGGCGGTCATAGCGGAAGGGAAACACCCGGTTACATTCCGAACCCGGAAGTTAAGCTTTCCAGCGCCGATGGTACTGCACCGGGGACGGTGTGGGAGAGTAGGACACCGCCGGACAAATATTTGAGTAGGCAGGGAAGCCATCCACTTTGTGGGTGGCTTTCCTGCGTTATAGGGGAATTTTGTCGCCCCCTCTATCTTCTAGCTCGGCGACTACTCTCCCCCCTACGCTCTCAGCGCGTTCCCTTCCCAGGGCATTCTTTCCCAGGGCATTCTCGACACGGCCACGGCGAGTTCAGAGTTCAACTCCTCCTCGGCCAGGCGTTCACACGTCCCTCGACGGTTCCTCGCCGTAGACGGCGCCGGCACCGCCGCCCCAGATCCCGCTGCGTCGGCGCCGAGTAACAACACACGGACCTGGAGTGGGGAAGCGGGCTGGTGCTGGAACTAGGGCAAACGTGGAGGATCAGGCTGGGGGGACGCGGGGTCGGGCTGACATAGGGCTGTGGCTCGCCTGGAACTGGGGCCGCGTGCGGGGGGTGGGCTGACTCTGGACCTGGGCTGAGGAGCTGGGCCGAGGTATGGGGTCGGGCTGGGGAGGAGGGCGGGCGGGGGCGGGACCGGTGGGGGTCGGGGATCGGGATGGGGGAGTGCCGTAATGTGACTGTCATAACGGGATTGAGCTGCGGTTTCATGTGTTTTGACAATTGCAGTCCGTCCGTTATTCAAGCGCTTGGTTGCAACGCATGTTCGTTACCGGCGTGACGCGCTACGCTTCCCGATACTCAGGAGCAGATCTCCGCCACGTGTGGCTGGTTGGCGCTAAGGGGTGTGATGTCGTGGCCGGTAGGCATCGTAATCTTGATCCCCTTGGATATGACGGGTGGAAGGACGACCCCTCGTCCCGCGATGACCGCCCTAAACGCGTTCCGAGGTTTATGGGTCGCGCTTCTCAGTCCAAGAGCGCGACGCCATCCAAGGGTGACGAACGGTCCAGGAGTAATGAGGAAGCCCAGGATGACCGCAGGTCTCTGGGCAGGCAGGAATCTTTCGGTGACCCCGGAGCCGTGGCGGGTGACCAGTCCCGAGGGGGCGAGGGGACCGACGGTGACCAGGCACCCTTCGGCGGCTTGGGACTCTTCGCTGATCAGCGATCCCTGGGTGACGAGACGCCCGTTCATGATTCAGGGTTTCGAGGCGACCGTAGACCCTGGAACGATGAAGGGTCACTCGGTGACCTGGGATTCGGCGGCGGGCACGGCTCCTGGAACGACCGGGCTTTCGACGATGCCTTGGGATTCGAGGCTGGTCGCCAAGGGGTGTTCGGTGATGAAACGTCCCTCAGTGATACCGGCTTCGGGCGTGAACGGAGTTCTCGAAGCGACGCGGCCTTCAATGGTGATTGGGGATTCGCGGGTCATCACCAGCCATCTCTCGATGACGACGCATCCGTTCGCGATCGAAGATTCATAGCCGACCGCAGAGCCTGGAACGATGAGGCACCCCTTGGTGTCCTGGGATTCGGGGCTGACCGTCCTGGATCCTTCAGTGATGAGGCGCCCCTTGGCGATCACGGTGTCTGGAGCAACCGGGCTTCTAACGCCAATGGTGACTCCGGCCTCGACAGATCCCTGAGCGGCCAGGGATTCGTGGGCGGTCGGTCAGTCGCCAGTGCGCTGTCATCGGGGGCGGTGGAACGAGCCACCGGTGCCCAGCGATCCGAGGGGAAGGCAGGCAGGCAAGGGAAGCCGCGGAAGGCGGAGAGGCCGGGGGGTTCGCTGACGCGGGCGCGGCGGCGGGTTGTCACGGCCGTCGCGCTCGGGGCCGTACTGCTGGTGGCGCTTGCCGGTGGGGCGTACGCGCTGATGAACAGGACGGCTTGCGGGGAGCACCCTCGATTACGCGTCGTGGCCGCGCCGGAGATCGGGCCCGCACTCGTCCGGATAGCCCAGAAGTACACCAAGGACGGCGGCTGCGCCGCGATCTCCGTACGCACGAGGAGTTCCGCGGACACGGCCGACCAGCTGGGCCTGCGGAAGGACGTCGCGGACGTGTGGGTGCCCGACGCCTCGGTGTGGGCGGACTTCGCGCGGGCGCGGGGCGCCGACCGTGGGCTACTCGTGCAGGGCACGTCGATCGCCCACTCACCCGTCATCATGGCCGTCACCCAGGAGACGGCCACCAAGCTCGCGCTTCACCCCGGCGAGCCGTCCTGGACGCTCCTGATCCCCACCTCGGCGACCAAGAAGAGGCTGCCCAGGGCGTTCACGACGTTGCCGACTCCCAGCAGGTACGCCTCGGGCCTGGCCGCGCTCAACGTGCTGAACGCCGTCGTGGCCGACCGTCCTGACATGCTGAAGATCGTCCAGGGGGTGACGGCGAACCTGAAGAGGGCCATCGTCCCTTCCGAGGAGGCGCTGTTCGGTCTCCTCGATCGGCCAAGCGGTGGCACCGATCCCGTGATCGTGGCCGGAGAGCAGGCCGTCTGGCGGCACAACGACGCGCGGCCGGAGCACCGGGCGATCGGCCTGTACCCCAAGGAGGGGGCCATCGCCCTCGACTATCCCTACGTGCCGATGACCAGGGACCCCGTCACGCGCCAGGCGGCCGAGGAGTTCCGCCGTGCGGTGACCTCGCAGGAGGGCCGTACGCTCCTGCGGGCCGCCGGCTTCCGCGACCCTGCCGGAAGGGCCGGGCCCGCCATGGACGAGCGCCACGGGGTGCGTACGGAGCCTCCCAGGGACATTCCGGCGCCCGACACCAGGACCACGCTCCGCGCGCTGCTGTCGATGAGGTTGCTGCTCGCCGACACCCGTGCCCTGCTGCTCCTGGACATCAGCGGCTCCATGGCCGAGAAGGTACCCGGGCTGACGCGGACCCGCATGGAGGCGACGGCGAAATTCGCCGAGGCGGGGGTCCGCAACCTGCCCAAGGGAAGCGACGTCGGCCTGTGGGTCTTCTCCACCAACCTCGACGGCGACAAGGACTACAAGGAAATCGTGCCGGTCGGCCCGCTGAAGGAGCGCGCCCCGCAGGTCGTCCGGGGGCTTCGCGGGCTGCCGGGGAGCACACGGGGCGACACCGGCCTGTACGACTCGGTGCTGGCGGCCTTCCGGTCGGCCTCGAAGCACCAGGTCAAGGACATGTTGAGCTCGGTCATCGTGTTCACCGACGGCAGGAACGACGACCCGCACGGCATCTCCCGCAGGCAACTCGTCACCACCCTGCGGCGGGAGTTCAAGCCCACCCAGCCCGTCACCATCACGCTGATCGGGTACGGCGACGGCATCGACGCCGGCGAGCTGCGGCAGATCGCGCGGGTCACCAACGGGGTCGCCATGGTGGCCAGGACATTCGACCAGGCCCAGCAGATCTTCCTCCAGGTCATCGCCAACCGCGTGTGCGTCGACAGAGGGAGATGCGCCCCTCAGGATCGTTAGGGCCGCTCAAGGGGGTCCGCCGCCGCGCGCAGCAGTGGCTCGATGCGGAAGGGCACTTGTGTCGACAGCGCGATGGTGGTGTCGGTGCGCTGGACCGCGGGTGACGCCAGAACCCTGGCGATGATCTCCTGAAGGTGCGCGGTGCTCTGGGCGACCACCCGGCAGAGCAGGTCGGCCTGGCCGCTGGTGCCGTACACCTCGATGATCTCGGGGACGGACCCGAGCGCCTGCACGGCCTCGGCCAGCCTGCCCTGCGAGATCTGCAGGGAGACGAACGCGAGGATGGGGTAGCCCATCCGGGCCGGCACGATCGTCGGCCCGAAGTCGCCGATGACGCCGCGGGCGACGAGCTTCTCGACACGGGCCTGCACGGTGCCACGGGCGACGCCGAGCAGCCGTGCCAGCTCGGTCAGGCCGATGCGCGGGTGCGCCCGCATGGTGACCAGGAGCCGGCTGTCCAAGGGGTCGACGGAGCCGTGAGCCGTAGGCATGGCCAGAGACTACGGGTGTACCGGCCCCTGGCGTACGGGACATGTGGGTGTATGGGGGTGGCCGGTAGGGGTCGGGTGAAGTGTCCGGGCACGCGGAAAGCCGGAAGTCGTACCAAGCATGAGGACTGTGCGGAATGACCAGTGTCTGGCCGCTCTGAGGGTCGACCCCTAGATGAAGTGACCACGAAAGCTGGTCGCTCTTGCCATTAAAAGTGCGAATTGCTGTAGTTCTGTCATGTTCGAGGAAGCCCAGTACTTCGCCCCAGTGGCGACCAAGGACGACGGTTCCGTGGTGGTCGAGCTGGCCGCGAACCACCCTGGAGTCGCTGACCCCGTATATCGCGAGCGCCGGAACGCCATCGCCGCTCTCGCGCTCAACCACACCCCCGGCGAGCCGATCCCCCGGGCCGCCTACACCGAGCGCGAGCACGAGGTGTGGGCGCTGGTCACCCGGGAGCTCGCGGTCAAGCACCGGGAGTACGCGGCCGGCGAGTATCTGAGGGGCTGCGAGCGCCTCGGCCTCCCCGCCGACCGCATCCCGCAGCTCCAGGAGGTCGGTGACCTCCTCGAACCGCTGACCGGGTTCCGTTACCTTCCGGCCGCCGGGCTCGTGCCGCTCCGTGACTTCTACGGCGTGCTGCAGGACGGCCTGTTCTACTCGACCCAGTACATCCGCCATCACTCGGTGCCGTTCTACACTCCGGAGCCGGACGTGATCCACGAGGTCATCGGGCACGCCAACGCGCTGGCCTCCGACCGGTTCGCCCGGCTCTACCGGCTCGCCGGCGCCGCCGCACGCCGCGTGGAGACGCAGGAGGCGCTGGAGTTCATCTCCAAGGTCTTCTGGTTCACGATGGAGTTCGGCGTACTGGTGGAGAACGGCGCGGACCGCGCTTACGGCGCGGGCATCCTGTCGTCCTACGGCGAGATCGAGGAGTTCCGGGGGATGGACATCCTGCCGCTCGACCTGGCGGTGATGGGCACCACCACCTACGACATCACGCAGTACCAGGACGTGCTGTTCCGGGCCGAGTCGTTCGACCACCTGGAAGACGTCGTCGGCGACTTCTGGGCCACCTGTGACGACGAGGCCGTCTCCCGTATCGTCACCGACGGCGCGGCGGTCAAGAGCGCGGTCTGACCGCCCGCGGCCCGGTGTGCAGAAAGTGCGCTCAGGCCGGGGTGACCAGCCGGTAGCCGACCCCGCGCACGGTCTGGATCAGCTGGTCGTCGTCGTCTCCGAGGCGGGCGCGCAGGCGCTTGACGTGCACCGCGATGGTGTTCGTCGACATGCTCTCGGCCGCGTGCCAGACGTGGCGCATGATCTGGTCCCGCGTCACCGTACGGTCGGCGTGGCGCATCAGGTAATGCAGCAGCTCGAACTCGCGGAGCGGCAGGTGCACCGGGGTCCCGGCGACGCGCACCTGGTAGGCGCCGACGTCGAGCTCGACGCCTCCCACGGTGAGCACACCCCGCCCGATCGAGTCCCCCGGGAACGCCGCGTGCACGAGCGGCAGGAGCTCGGGTACGCGGTACGGCCTCGCCACGCATGCCGTGGCCCCGGCCGCCAGCGCCTGGATGGCCTGCTCGGCGTGCCCCTCGCCCACGCCGAGCAGCACCGGTACGGCACGCGCCAGCCGTACGGCGCGGACGAACTCCACCGGCCCTATGACAGGCAGGGAGGCGCTGACGAGCACCACGTCGGGCCGTAGCGCGCCGGCCTGGATCAGGGCCTGGGCCCCGTCGGCGACTCCGGCCACGAGGACGCCCTCGCGTTCGAGCGCCGAGGCCAGTTCCCTGACCATGCCGGCATCGGGATCGGCTACCAGCAGCATGGGCGCCGGCCGAGTGTCCCCGTCCACCTCAGGTGCCGTCTGCGGCTGGGTCACACCATCTCCTTAGGTACCGGGCTCCTTAGAAACCGGGCGAACCGGCCATCCGGGGTGCTGATCAGAAACCGGTCATCCGAAGCGCCCGGTGATGTAGTCCTCGGTCGCCTTCTGGGTCGGGTTGGTGAAGATCTTCGAGGTGTCGTCCATCTCGACGAGCTTGCCCGGCTGGCCCTGGCCGGCCAGGTTGAAGAAGGCCGTCCTGTCGCTGACCCGCGCCGCCTGCTGCATGTTGTGGGTCACGATCACGATCGTGTAGTCGTTCTTCAGCTTGGCGACGAGGTCCTCGATGGCCAGCGTCGAGATCGGGTCCAGGGCCGAGCAGGGCTCGTCCATGAGCAGGACCGCCGGGCTGACGGCGATGGCCCGCGCGATGCACAGGCGCTGCTGCTGGCCGCCGGAGAGGCCGGCGCCCGGCTTGTTGAGCCGGTCCTTGACCTCGTTCCAGAGGTTGGCGTCCTTCAGGGAGTTCTCGACGACGCCCTCGGTCTCGGACTTGGAGACCCGGCCGTTGAGGCGCAGCCCGGCGGCGACGTTGTCGAAGATCGACATCGTCGGGAACGGGTTCGGCCGCTGGAAGACCATGCCGACCGTGCGCCGGACCGAGACGGGGTCGACGTCCGAGCCGTACAGGTCCTGGTCCTCCAGCATGATCTTGCCCTCGACGCGGGCGCCCGGGATGACCTCGTGCATGCGGTTCAGCGTCCGCAGGAACGTCGACTTGCCGCATCCGGACGGCCCGATGAAGGCGGTGACCGAGCGAGGCTCGATCGTCATCGTGATGCCTTCGATCGCCTTGTGCGATCCGTAGTACGCGTCGAGGTCGGAGACCTCGATCTGCTTGGCCATTGTCGATAACCCCTTATCGGCCCTTGGCGGGAGAGCGCCACCACGCGATGAGGCGCGCCGCCAGGTTGAGCAGCATGACGAACAGGATGAGGGTGAGCGCTCCCGCCCAGGCCCGGTCGATCGCGGTGTCGTTCGGGCGGCCCATTTGGTCGAAGATGTACAGGGGGAGACCCATCTGCGGCCCGGTGAACGGGTCGGTGTTGATGGAGTCGGTGATGAACACCGTGAGCAGCAGCGGCGCGGTCTCGCCCGCGACCCGGGCGATGGACAGCATGATCCCGGTGACGATGCCGGTGAAGGCCGTGGGAAGGACGATCCGCAGGATCGTCTTCCACTTCGGCACGCCGAGGGCGTACGACGCCTCCCGCAGCTCGTTCGGGACCAGGCGGAGCATCTCCTCGGTGGAGCGCACCACGGTGGGCATCATCAAAATCGACAGCGCCAGCGCGCCCGCGAAGCCGGAGTAGCCGAGGCCGAGCACGAGCACCCAGAAGGCCAAAACGAACAGACCGGCCACCACCGAGGGGATGCCGGTCATGACGTCGACGAAGAAACTGATGGAACGGGCGAGGCGACGCCCCTGGCCGTACTCCACCAGGTAGATCGCCGTCAGCAGGCCTACGGGCACCGAGATCAGCGTGGCGAGCGCGACCTGTTCGAGCGTGCCGAGGATGGCGTGGTAGGCGCCGCCTCCGGCGTCTCGCGCGCCGATGTTGCGCATCGAGTGCGTCAGGAACTCGGTGTCGAAGCGGGCGAGGCCGTTCTTCACCACCAGCCAGACGACCGAGATGAGCGGGATCACCGCGAGGATGAAGGCCAGCCAGACGAGGCCCTGGACGATGTGGTTCTTCAGCCGCCGGTTGAACGAGACCGGGGTGAGGACACTGGGTGACATAGTCATGCTGCGGCCCCCGAGAACTCCTTGCGGCGAGCGATGATCAGCCGGGCCGCCATGTTCACGACCATGGTGATGATGAACAGCACGAGGCCGGAGGCGATCAGCGCGCCCTGGCCGATGGGGGTCGCCTCGCCGAAACCGTTGGCGATGTTGGCGGCGATGCTGTTGCCGTTGGCCGAAAGGATCTTGAAGTCGATGCCGAAGGTCGCGGGGAAGATGAGCGCGACCGCGATCGTCTCGCCCATCGCGCGCCCGAGACCGAGCATGGCCGCGCTGATGACGCCGGGACGGCCGAATGGCAGCACCGACATCCTGATCATCTCCCACCGGGTGGCGCCGAGGGCCAGCGACGCCTCCTCGAGCATCCTGGGCGCCTGGAGGAACACCTCGCGCGAGATCGCCGCGATGATCGGCAGAATCATGATCGCCAGCACGACGGAGGCGGTGAGCATCGACTTGCCGTAGACGGCGTCGCCGGCGAACAGCGGGATCCAACCGAAGTAGGTGTTCAGGAACGTCGAGGGGCCCGTCATGAACGGGATGAGGAAGATCACACCCCACAGGCCGTAGACGACGCTGGGCACGGCGGCCAGCAGGTCGATGACGTAGCCGAGGACGCCGGCGAGGCGGCGCGGCGCGTAGTGCGAGATGAACAGCGCCACCCCGATCGCCACCGGCAACGCCATGATCAGCGCCAGGAAGGAGCTGATCACCGTGCCGAACGCCAGGGCCGCGATGCCGAAGACCGGCTTCGTCGCGTTGGGGGTCCAGACCGTCTCGGTGAGGAAGTGAGAGGTGTTGGCCTGGAGGGCGGGGACGGCCTTCACGATGAGGAAGACCGCGATTGCCGCCATGATCGCTAGCAGCAGGATGCCGGCGCCGGTCGTCGTGAACCGGAAGGGCCCCTCACCGCGGCTGCGCCGGAGGGCGGACCGGCCAATGGCCGGCCCGCCCTCGCGTGTACGAAGTGGCGTGGCCATCGAGTTAGGAGATCGCCTCGACGGCCGTCCGCACCTTGGCGACCAGGGTGGCCGGCAGCGGCGCGTAGCCGAGACCGGTCAGGGCGGTCTGTCCCTGGTCGCTCGCGGTGTAGGTGAGGAAGGACTTGACCAGCTTCGACTCCTCGGCGGAGAGCCCCTTCTCACAGGTGATCTCGTAGGTCACCAGGACGATCGGGTAGGCGCCCGCGGCCTTGGTGGCGTAGTCGATCGACAGCTTCAGGTCGTTGCCGGCGCCCTGGACCTCGGCGGCCTCGACGGTCTTGGCCGCGCTCTCCGGGGTCAGCTCGACGAACTCGCCCGAGCCGTTGGCGACCTTGGCCTTGGTCAGGCCGGAGTTCTCCGCGAAGGAGAGCTCGACGTAGCTGATGGCCCCTTCGGCGCCCTTGACGGCCTGCGCGATGCCGTCAGAACCCTTGGCGCCCTGACCCTTGGCCTCGGCGGGGAACGCCTTGGCCGGCTCGTACGGCCAGCCGGCCGTGGTCTTGAGGAACTTGGTGAAGTTGTCGCTGGTACCCGACTCGTCCGAGCGGTGGAACGCCTGGATGGGGGTCGAGGGCAGCTTGGCGTCGGGGTTGTCCTTCTTGATCGCCGCGTCGTCCCACTTGGTGATCTTGCTGTTGAAGATGTCACCGATGGTCTGCGGCGAGAGCTGCAGGCTGTCCACACCCGGGAGGTTGTAGACGACCGCGACCGGGCCGATCACCATGGGAAGGTTGATCGCCTTGCCGGTCTTGCAACGTGCGTCGGCCTGGGCCGGCTCGCCCTTGTCGTCCTTGAGCGCCGAGTCGGAACCGGCGAACGCGATGGTGCCCTGGATGAACGACTGGACACCCGCTCCGGAGCCGCTGGGCTGGTAGTTGATGCTGACACCAGGGTTCGCGCCCTGGAACGACTTCTTCCACTCGGCGATCGCGTTGGCCTGGGCAGAGGAGCCGGCCGCGTTGATCGTGCCGCTGAGGCCGCCGCTGCCCGCGCTGCCCGCGGGGGCTGACGCGGTATCGGTGCCGCCATTGTTGTCGGTGCCGCACGCGGCGAGCGAAAGCACGCCGGCGATAGCGGCCGCGGCGAGCCGGCCTGCATACTTCACGGTTCTTGTCCTCCCACGTTGTTCTCAACGCTTAGGACGCTAGGGAGCCAAGGTGACTTGAACCCCGGTTAAAGGTGAACGAGGAATGAACGGGCCGGGTCACTCTTGCCGTGAACGGTTCAAGCCGCTTTGCGGAATCATGGGAAGCATGACGCGCGTCTGCCTGGTCTGCATGGGAAACATCTGCCGGTCCCCGATGGCCGAAGGTGGTGCTGCGGCGGGTGCTGGATGACCGCGGGCTCGCCGGCCGGGTCACTACGGCGGCATCGACGGCTTTCTCGACGTCCTGCGCATGGTCGAGGCCGCCTCCGAGGGCTTGGCCGAACACCTCGCGGAGCGGAGCGGCCTTCCTCGGTGAACGCGACTGTTCCCTTACGGACAGTCACGCGGGCGCGGAGGTGCCGTAGCGTCGATGGCACCACGGGCGAGGAGGATCGGCGTGCTTCCAGGATGCGGTAACTGCAGTTGCTACCTCGACGACAGGGTCATCTCCCGGCCACCCGACGAGCGCTGACGGCCGAAAGGGCCCGGTCCCGAGAACAGGCCGGGCCTTTTGGCCGGCGCGCTCAGTCGCCCAGGCGCTTGAGCACCTCGCCGTGCAGGAGCGGGTTGGCGCAGACCATGCTGCCGCCGTCGACGTCCATCGCCCCGGACAGGTCGGTCCAGATGCCGCCCGCCTCCTCGACGATCACCGTGAGGGCGGCCATGTCCCAGGCGGAAAGCTCGGGCTCCGCCGAGATGTCGACCGCGCCCTCAGCGACCATCATGTGCGACCAGAAGTCGCCGTACGCACGGGTGCGCCAGACGGCCCGGGTGAGGTCGAGGAACTCGCCGAGGCGCCCCCGCTCCTCCCAGCCGCCGAAGCTGGAGTACGAGAACGACGCGTCCTGCAGGCGGCTCACCGACGAGACGTTGCAGCGGGAGGCCTTGGTCAGGCTCCGCCCGGTCCACGCGCCGCCGTCGCGGGCCGCCCACCAGCGGCGGGACAGCGCGGGGGCCGAGACCACGCCGACCACGACGCGCCCGTGCTCCATGAGCGCGATCAGCGTGGCCCACACCGGGACCCCCCGCACGTAGTTCTTGGTGCCGTCGATCGGGTCCACGACCCAGCAGCGCGAGCCGTACCCGCTGGTCTTGCCCGTCTCCTCGCCCACCACCGCGTCGCGGGGCCGGGCACGCCGCAGGGTGCCGCGGATGGCGTCCTCGACCGCGCGGTCGGCGTCGCTCACGGGCGTCAGATCAGGTTTGGTGTCGACCCGCAGGTCAACGGCCTTGAACCTGCGCATGGTCAGATCGTCGGCGCTGTCGGCCATCATGTGCGCCAGGCGCAGGTCGTCGCTATAGCCCGTCACAGGGACAAACGCTACCGTGCCGCCGTCGCTTTCAGCAGACCTGGATCGTTCCCAGCGCGGCCCCCCGGCACGCCCCGGTCACCGCCGCGTCGCGACCGGTCTCAGTCGTCGTCCGGCTCGCCGTCACGGCTGGCGAGAAGGCGGCGCAGCGACGCGAGGCTCATCGGATCGGCGTTCCCCTGCGCCACCCAGGCGTCGAGCGAGCACTCCTCGCCCCGGTGACTGCAGCCCTTCGGGCAGTGGACGGCGCCCTCGGCCAGGGAGGGGAAGGCGGCCAGCACGTTGTCGACGGAGACGTGCCCGAGGCCGAAGCTGCGCACTCCCGGAGTGTCGATGATCCAGCCGCCGCCGGGCAGTTCGAGCGCGACGGCCGAGCTGGAGGTGTGACGCCCGCGACCCGTCACGGCGTTCACATGCGACACCGCCCGCCCGGCATCCGGCACCAGGGCGTTGACCAGCGTGGACTTGCCGACGCCCGAGTGACCGACGAGCACGCTCAGCCGGTCGTTCAACCTGGACCGCACCTCGTCGAGCTCCCCGCCCTTCCGCACCACGATGTACGGCACGCCGAGCGGGTCGTAACGGGCGACGAGGTCGTCCGGGGGCGCGAGGTCCGCCTTGGTGAGGCAGAGCAGCGGCTCGATGTCGGCGTCGAAGGCGGCGACCAGCATGCGGTCGATCATCCTCGGGCGCGGCGGCGGGTCGGCCAGCGCGGTGACGATCACGAGCTGGTCGGCGTTGGCCACGATGGGGCGCTCGACCTCGTCGGTGTCGTCGGCACTGCGCCGCAGCATCGAGGTGCGCGGTTCGAGCCGGACGATGCGCGCCAGCGTGTCGGGCTGCCCGGACGTGTCGCCGACCAGGCTCACGCGGTCGCCGACCACGATGCCCTTGCGGCCGAGCTCGCGGGCCCTCATCGCCATCACCGGGCGCGGCTGGTCGCCGCGCTTCTTGCCCTTGCGGCCGTCGGCGCCGCCGGGCACCTCGGCCACCTCGCCGCCGACGAGACAGGTGTAACGGCCGCGGTCGACCGCCACGACGAACGCCGCGACGGCGTCCTCGTGCGCGGGACGGCGCCTGGTCCTCGGCCGGGATCCCTTGCCCGGCCTGACCCGCACGTCCTCCTCGTCGTACTCCCGCTTTCTCAGCTGCCTTCCTCCAGCATCAGCGCCCACATGCGGGCGAACTCGGGAAGGGTCTTGGCGGTGGTCGCGATGTCCTCCACCTGGACCCCGGGAACCGCGAGGCCGATCACCGCTCCGGCCGTCGCCATGCGGTGGTCGGCGTAGCTGTGGAAAACCCCGGCGTGCAGCGGCCGTGGGTTGATCACCAGGCCGTCGGCGGTCTCGGTCACGTCGCCCCCGAGCCCGTTGATCTCGTTGGCCAGCGCGGCGAGCCGGTCGGTCTCGTGCCCCCGCAGGTGCCCGACGCCGCGCAGCGTGCTCGGCGAGCCCGCCAGCGCCGCCAGGGCGGCGATCGTCGGCGTCAGCTCTCCGACGTCGTGCAGGTCGGCGTCGACGCCCTCGATCGGCCCGCCGCCGGTGACCTTCAGGCCTTCGGGGGTGCGGGTGACGGTCGCTCCCATGCGCGGCAGGAGGGTGCGCAGCTCGTCGCCGCCCTGCGTGGTCTCCGCCGGCCAGCCGGGGATCGTTACGGTGCCCCCGGTGACGAGGGCCGCCGCCAGGAACGGGGCGGCGTTGGACAGGTCGGGCTCGACGGTGAGATCGCGGGCCGCGATCGGGCCGGGCTCGACCCGCCAGACATCGGGCTCGCCGTCGTCCACGCGCACGCCGGCGGCGCGGAGCATCTGCAGGGTCATCTCGACGTGGGGCATGGACGGCACGGGCGGGCCGCTGTGCCGCACGGTCACGCCCTTGTCGAAGCGCGCGGCGGTCAGGAGCAGCCCCGAGACCAGCTGGGAGGACGCCGAGGCGTCCAGCGTGACCTCGCCCCCGGACAGCGGCCCCCGGATCGTGAACGGCAGCGCGTCGCCCCTGACGTCGGCGCCGAGGGCGCGCAGCGCGCCGAGGATCGGGCCCATCGGCCGCGTGCGGGCGTGCGGGTCGCCGTCGAAGGCCACCTCGCCGTCGCCCAGGGCCGCCATCGGCGGGACGAACCGCATGACCGTGCCCGCGAGGCCGACGTCGATCGACGCGCCCCCGCGGACCGGGCCGGGCACGACATGCCAGTCGACGCCGGAGGCGCTCTCGTTCGAGGGGGTCAGCTCCGCCCCCAGTGATCGCAGGGCCGCGACCATCAGATCGGCGTCGCGGCTGCGCAGGGCCCGCCGTACCGTGCCAGGGCCGTCGGCGAGCGCGGCGAGCAGGAGGGCGCGGTTGGTCACCGACTTGGACCCGGGCAGCCGGACGTTCGCGTCGACGGGCGCGATCGCCTCCGGCGCGGGCCACAGGGAAGCTGACATAGCTCCGAGCCTACCGGGAGCCTCCCCGGGAAAGGGGGGCACGCTATCCCCGCCCGGCCGGCGCTCGCGCCGTCCGGGCATGATCGGCGGGGGAATCTTGTGGTCAGGAGGCCGCAGGGTTCGCGATGGTGCGGCAGTCTATGGGCATGTGCGGGAGATACGCCTCAACGAAGAAGCGCCAGGAGTTGCTGGAGGAGTTCGAGATCGCGGCGGACGAGACGTCCGACGAGCTCCCCGCGGACTACAACGTCGCCCCTACCAAGAAGGTCTACGCGGTCCTCACGCGCTCTCAGGCGAAGGACGAGGACGACGGCGCCGAGCCCGAGCCCACCCGGCAGCTCCGCGTGCTCAAGTGGGGGCTCGTGCCCAGCTGGGCCAAGGACCCCTCCATCGGCTCCCGGATGATCAACGCCAGGGTCGAGACGCTCGCCGAGAAGCCGGCGTTCCGCAAGGCCTTCGCGAAGCGCAGGTGCCTGCTGCCCGCGGACGGATACTACGAGTGGTACAGGCCAGACAAGAAGAACAAGCAGCCGTACTTCATCCACCCGTCGGACGGCGAGGTGATGGCCATGGCAGGGCTGTACGAGTTCTGGAAGGACCCCGCGCGCGCTGATGACGACCCGCTGAAGTGGCTGACCACCTGCACGGTGATCACCACGACCGCCGAGGACGATCTGGGGCACATCCACGACCGCATGCCCGTGATCATCGGCCGTGACCGGTGGGCCGACTGGCTCGACCCGGGGCGGACCGACCCCGCCAAGGTGCTCGACGTGCTCGAGACGGGCCGCCCGAGCGGGCTCGCCGCCTACCCGGTGTCGACCGAGGTCAACAGCGTCAGGAACAACGGCCCGCACCTCCTCGAACGCGAGGACCCCGAGACCGCCCTGTTCTGATGGTGCCCCCCCGCCGGGAGGGGCGCTTGGTAAAAGGCTGAGTCACACCGGTGTAAGAGCACGGCCGAATGGGCATCCGGTGAGAAAAGCGCGATGCCTCATCGGCTGAGAGTCACCGCCCAGAGCCCAGGGCCAGGCGGGAGTTCCGGGGGATCCCGTCCAAGGCCGTACTCATTTCTTCCCGGAGGTGCGGATTCGTGGACGACGCGACCGCTCGGGCCCAACTGGAGAGCATGCTGGCCGAACTCGACCGGTCCATCATGGTGTTACGGGGAGATCCCGTCGCCGTGGGCGACAGGTCGGCGGCCGACGCGGGGTCCGATCTCACCGACGCCGACCGCGCGCGCGCCATGATCGACGTGGCGACGCGGCAGCGCACGGCGGTGGTGGACGCTCTCAAACGCATCGACGCCGGCGTCTACGGCAGCTGTGTGGACTGCGGGAAGCCCGTCCCCGAGGGCCGTCTCGCGGCACGCCCGGAGGCCTCCCGCTGCGTCCAGTGCCAATCGGACCGGGAACGCCGCCGCTGACCGGCGCTACTTGGGCCTGCGGGCGCTGGCCACCAGGTGGATGCCCACGGTGTCGTCGTCGTCGGGATGCGCGTCCAGCTCCGTGCGGACGAGCCAGTTGAGCGCCCGGGTGTCGGCGGCGAGGACGTGGTCCACGGTCGAGGGTGACAGCACCGTGCGCGGCCGTACCCACTCGACCTCCAGCCCGGCGTCGGCGAGCAGCTCGCGGAGCTGGGCGCTGGTGAAGCAGCGGGTGATGCTCCCGTCGGGCCACGGCACGAGCATCACCTCACCGGTGCCGGTCTGGCACAGGTGCGCCCAGTAGTTCTGCTCCGCCATGATCGCCATCCCCAGCACGAGCGAGTCGACGCAGGCGAGCACGCGCCCGCCCGGCTTGAGCACGCGGACGACGTCCTCCATCGTGGACTCGGCCATGAGCTCCAGCGACAGCACGCGCTCCTCGGCGATGACCGCGTCGATGGAGGCGTCGGGCAGGAAGCCGAGATCGTCGGCACGCACCCGGCGGATTCTGTTGGAGGCGTCGCGCAGCCAGGGATCGGGAGCGCGCCGGAAGTCGACCACCTCGATGACGTGGTGCCCCGCGCCCGCCGCCTGGGCGGGCCAGCGCCCGCGCCCGCCGGACAGATCGAGAAGCAGGCAGGGTCGCTCGGGGAGCCATCGCCGCAGCTGTTCGGCCACCACGGCGTGGTAGAAGGTCCAGTACGGCCCGAGTGCGCCTGAGCCGTTCAGTTCGTTGGCTGGGATGGGCAGCACGAGTGGCTCCTGGACGGTCGGGGCTCCGGGGAATCGCTACCAGCCGGTACGTATCTTTTTCCCCGTACCGGGTCGTTCGTCACCTTCTACTTACCGGGAACAGATGCTATGCCTCGCGTGTTGCAGACGCGTGTAAACACGCGAGGAGGTTCCGTCCCATGCTGATGGCCGAGGTCGCTGACCGGACGGCCGTACGCAAGCCGGTATTCTCGGCTGTGTACGGCGCGTATAAGGGGGTGGGTCCGGTCTCCAAGACAGCCGAGGAGACTCTGGAGCAGCGCAGCCAGCGGTTCGAGCGCGACGCAATGCCTTACCTCGACCAGCTGTATTCTGCCGCGCTCCGGATGACCAGGAATCCCGCGGATGCGGAGGACCTCCTCCAGGACACCTTCGCCAAGGCCTTCGGGTCCTTCCACCAGTTCCAGGAAGGCACCAACCTCAAGGCCTGGCTCTACCGCATCCTCACCAACACCTTCATCAACAGCTACCGCAAGAAGCAGCGGGAGCCCAAGCAGTCCGGCACCGAGGAGATCGAGGACTGGCAGCTCGCGCGTGCGGAGTCGCACACGTCGGCCGGCCTGAAGTCCGCCGAGGTGGAGGCGCTTGAGCACCTGCCCGACAGCGACATCAAGGACGCGCTCGCCGCGCTTCCCGAAGATTTCCGCATGGCGGTGTACCTCGCCGATGTCGAGGGGTTCCCGTACAAGGAGATCGCCGACATCATGGGCACCCCAATAGGAACCGTGATGTCACGTCTGCACCGGGGGCGGCGTCAGCTGCGGACCCAACTCGAGGACTACGCGCGCGGACGCGGGCTTGTGCGATCGGAGGAGCCGTCGTGACGGAGCGCGGCGAGATTGATCAATCATCGGTGGTGACAGGCGGTCGCGGATGCGGCGCTCTGGCGAGGTGTTCGGCATGAGCTGTGGCAAGCCGCACGACACCGACTGCAAGGAAGTGCTCGACAAGGTCTACACCTTCCTCGACGGCGAGCTGGATGAGCACCGGCGGTCCGACATAAGGCAGCATCTCGACGAGTGCGGGCCCTGCCTTGAGGAATACGGCCTGGAGAAGGTCGTCAAACAACTCGTCGCCAAGCACTGCGGGTGCGACACCGTGCCGGAGGATCTCCGGTCGAAGGTCCTCAGACGCATAGAGTCCGTCCGGGCACAACTCGCGTCAGAGTGACCCACCGGGTGATCCCCTAGTATGCCGGGATGCGGATACTCGTGACCGGCGGCGCCGGGTTCATCGGATCGACCCTCGTCGATCGGCTGCTGGCCGACGGGCACGAGGTCGCCGTGGTGGACGACCTGTCGTCGGGTGAGCGCGGCAACCTCGCCGCCGCGGAGGGCAACCCGAGGTTCCAGCTGCACGAGATGGACGTCAGGGAGCCCGTTCTGAACGGCCTGATGACCGAGTGGAGGCCCGAGGTGGTCTGCCACCTCGCGGCGCAGATCAGCGTGCGCGTCAGCGTGGCCGATCCGGTGTTCGACGCCAGGCTCAACGTCGGCGGCACGGTCAACGTGCTGGAGGCCGCCCGCACGTCCGGGGCGAGGAAGGTCGTCTACGCCTCCTCTGTCGCGGTGTACGGCCGTCCGGCCGTGATCCCCGTGCCCGGTGACGCCGTGGCCGACGCCCGCTCGCCGTACGCCGCGTCCAAGCTCAGCGGCGAGATCTACCTGTCGATGTACAGGGCGCTGCACGGCCTGGAGTACACCACACTGGTGCTGTCGAACGTCTATGGCCCCCGGCAGTCGCCCCTCGGCGAGGCCGGGGTCGTCTCGATCTTCACCGACGCGCTGCTGCGCGGCACGCCGACCGTCGTCTACGGCGACGGCTCCCAGAGCCGCGACTACATCTTCGTCGAAGACGTGGTCGACGGGTTCGTGCGCGCCTGCGGGGCGCGGGGCGACGGGCGCAGGTTCAACCTCGGTACGGGCGTGCGGACCACCGACCGCGAGCTGCACACCCTGGTGGCCGCCGCCGCCGGCGCGCCCGACGAGCCGCGCTCGGAGCCGACCCGGCTGGGCGATCTTCCGGCCATGGCGGTCGACCCCTCCCCGGCGCTCGAAGGTCTCGGCTGGCGCCCCCGCACCGAGCTTTCCGACGGCCTGAAGGCCACGGTTGAATGGGCGAGATCGCGTTAGCTACGGGTAGTGGTTTGATTACGCTTTGGATGCGATTCTTCGACTTCCCGTACGGGTCACCTCGCTTTCTGTAGCCTGAAGCCGGACTCGATGGGGAGGCGGCACATGGTGAAGGCAATGGCCACACGCATGGTGGCGGCCATGGCGGTCAGCGGCCCTGGGTGGGCGCTCGGTCTGCTGGCTCTGGCGGTTCTCCTAGGGGGCGCGGTAGTAGTGCCCTCGGGGATCTCCTGGACCTGAGCACGTGCCGGTGACGTCCCGAGGCGGCGGCATTGCGTGATCTACCTTGGCCGGCGAAGGTCTACCTCATCCTTCTGGTGGGGGTGGCCGCGGCACTGATCGGGCGGGGTCTCATCCTTCCCGGGCGCTTCGGCGAGCACCAGTGGCCGACCTTGCTGGTCCTCGCCCTGCTGTTCTTGGTATGCGAGTCGGTCCCGACGCTGCTGAACGTCGAGCAGGCGGCGATGTCGGTCAGCTTCTCGGCGGCCCTGGCCGCCGTGGTGCTGGTGGGCGACGTGGGCGCGGCCGTGGTCGGGGCGACCGCCGTGCTGAGCGTGCGGCCGGGGCTCCCGCTGCACAAGCGGCTGTTCAACGGCGCGCAGTTCGCCATCTGCGGCTACACCGCCGGGTGGGTCTTCGACCGGCTCGGTGGCCTTCACGACGTGCCCGGCGCCGACCGGTTCACCGACATGCTCGGTCCCTTCATGGGCGCGGCGGCGGTGTTCGTGCCGCTCAACTTCGTGCTGTTCGCGGTCATGCTGTCGCTGGCCGGGCAGTTGCGCACCGGCGAGGTCCCCCTGCGCGGGCTCGCCCAGTTCCTCGTCTCCTACCTCGGGTACGCCACCTTCGGCCTGCTGATCGCCGGGCTGTGGGCGACCGTCCAGTCGATCTCGGCTGTGCTCGTGCTGCTGCCGCTGTTCATCGCGCGGTGGGCATTCGGGCAGTACCTCGCCCAGCAGCGGTCGTACGACGCGACGATCGCGGCCCTGTGCCAGGCGGTGGAGACCAAGGACTACTACACCCGGGGCCACTGCACCCGCGTCTCCGGCGCCTCGACCATGATCGCCCAGGAGATCGGCATGGGCCCCGAGCGGATGCGGGCCATCGGTTACGCCGGCATGCTGCACGACGTCGGCAAGCTCGGCGTCCCCACCAAGGTCCTGCAGAAGGAGGGCGGCCTGACCGAGGAGGAGTACGCCGCGATCCAGCTCCACCCGATGCGCGGCCTGGAGATCGTGCGGGGCATCGACTTCCTCGACGAGGCCTTCGCCGGCATCATGCACCACCACGAGCGCCAGGACGGCGGGGGATATCCCATGGGCCTGGCGGGGGCCGAAATCCCCGAGTTCGCCCGCATCATCGCGGTGGCCGACGCCTTCGACTCCATGACCTCCGACCGCGCCTACCGTAAGGCGAAGTCGCTCGACGAGGCGATGGCCGAGCTCCGCAAGGGGGCCGGCACGCAGTTCGACCCTGTCATGGTCGGCGCCTTCATCAGGGCGCTCGACCGGCGGGGCTGGGATCCTCCCGGCGCGGTCCCCGTGCCCGACGACGACACCGTCGAGACCGTGGCCAAGGACCACGACGATCCGACCATGCCCATCGTGGTGTCCGAGCGGTGACCACCACCGCCCGGCCCCTGCAGGGGCTCGACTCCGGCCAGCTGCTGCTCATCTGCGCCGCCGGCATGGTGACCGTCGCCGGCGTCGCCCACACGGCGGCGGTGGGCCTTCTCGACCCCGAGATCGCGGTCGCCTTCGGCATGCTGGTCGCCGCCGGCGAGCTGGCCAGGCTCACGATGCCGGGCAACAGGGAGGTCGCGCCCATCGGGGCCGCCGCCGCCCTCGGGTACACCCTGCTGCTCGACGTGGGAGGCGTGCCGACCCGGCACTCGGCGCTCCAGGTGGTGGCGGTCATAGCGGCCGGCATGACGCTCGGCGCGCTGCCCCATCTCGCCGTCGGCAGGCCCCCGCAGCTCGACGCGATCGCCCGGCGGCTGCTCTCCGGGGCGCTGCTCGCCTTCGCCTACCGGCCGCTCGCCTCGACGCTGTACGCCACCACCGACCACGGCACGGGCACGTGGTGGGTGGTCCTCGGCGTGATGGCCGTGCTCATCGCGGCGATGCTGACGGCCGACGTGCTCATCGCCGCCGTGCTCAGGGCCGAGCAGGTACGCACGGCCTTCCACGTGGCCATCCGCGACGAGCTGCGCATGGCCGCGCCGCTCGGCGCCGCCGTCGCCGCCTCGGGCACCCTGCTGGCCCTCGCCTCCCACAGCATGAACCTCGCCGCCCTCGTCGTGTTCGCCGCCCCGCTGCTCGTCACCCAGGTCGCCTTCCGCAAGTACGCCGGCATCCGTGCCACCTACCTCCAGACCGTGCGGGCGCTCGCCCGGGTGACCGAGGTCGGCGGGTACGTCGAGCCGGGGCACTCGCGCCGGGTCAGCCGCCTGTCGCTGGCGATCGGCCGCGAGCTCGGCATGGCGGAGCCCGAGCTGCTGGAGCTGGAGTACGCCGCGCTGATGCACGACATCGGCCAGCTCTCCCTGCGCGACCCCATCCCCGGGGGGGCCACCGTGCTCACCGATCCCGAGCAGGCCCGCAGCATCGCGGAGCTCGGAGCCGAGGTCATCAAGAAGACGGGCGTGCTCGACCGGGTGGCCGAGATCGTGCGCCGCCAGGGCGACTCCTTCACCGGCCCCGACCTGCCGCCGCTCGCCAGCCGCATCATCAAGGCGGCCAACGCCTACGACGACCTGGTCGGAGGGTCGACCGACCGCGACCGCGCGGCGGCGGCGCTGGAGCGGCTGCGTGTCGACTGCGGCGACGAGTACGACCCCGCGGTGGTGGAGTCGATGGCCAGGGTCGTCGACCGGCCCGCCCCCGTCCACCGTCTCTGAGATCCCCCCGAGGGCTCCCTCCGGGCGATCTTCCGCGCTCACGCGCGGTTGTGGGCTTCCTACAGCCGGGACACGGGGGGATCGGTGGTTTCGCGGAGGGGTTCTGAGGAGGCTCGGGCCATAAGGTGGTGAACCGTCGAAGGGAGTGCGGCCGGTGTTCGAGAGCGTTCTGGTGGCCAATCGCGGAGAGATCGCGCGGCGGATCGTCCGCACGGTGAAGGCCATGGGCCTGCGGGCGATCGTGGTGCATTCCGAGGCCGATATCGATCTTCCCTTCGTCCGCGAGGCGGACGAGACCTACCTGCTCGGGCCCTCGGCCCCCGCCGAGAGCTACCTCGACATCGCCAAGGTGATGGAGGCCTGCCGGGCGACCGGCGCGCAGGCGGTCCACCCCGGCTACGGCTTCCTGTCCGAGAGCGCCGCCTTCGCGCGGGCCGTGATGGACGCGGGCCTGGTGTGGATCGGGCCGTCTCCCGACGCGATCGAGCGCATGGGCGACAAGATCAACGCGCGGAACCTCATGGAGCGGGCCGGCGTGCCCGTGGCCGCGGGCACGCGGGAGCCGGTGACCGGGTTGCCCCAGGCCCTGACCTCGGCGGCCGAGATCGGCTACCCCGTCATGGTCAAGACGGCGGGAGGCGGCGGCGGCATCGGCATGGGAGTCGCCCACGACGAGGCCGGGCTCACCAAGGCCTTCGAGACCGCGTCCCGGGCCGCCGAGCGCTTCGGCGGAGGCGGCTCCGGCGCGGGGCCGGCGATCCTGCTGGAGCGTTACATCGAGCGGGCCCGCCATGTCGAGGTGCAGATCCTCGGGCTGGCGGACGGCACCGTGGTCGCGCTCGGCGAGCGCGACTGCTCGGTCCAGCGCCGCCACCAGAAGGTCGTCGAGGAGTCCCCGTCACCGGGCATAACGCCCGAGCTGCGCGAGCGCATGCTGGCCGCCGCCGTGCGGGCGGGGGAGGCGGTCGGCTACCGGGGCGCGGGCACCGTGGAGTGCCTTGTGGACGCCGGCGAGCAGGACTTCGTGTTCCTGGAGATGAACACCCGGCTCCAGGTGGAGCATCCGGTGACCGAGCTGGTCACGGGCATCGACCTGGTCGAGCAGCAGCTGCGCGTCGCGGCGGGGGAGCCGGTCACGTTCCCGGTGGCGTCGCGGGGGCATGCCGTCGAGCCGGACGGCCACGCCATCGAGATGCGCGTGTACGCCGAGGACCCCAAGCGGTTCTTCCCCGGGCCCGGCAAGATCGGGGTCTGGGAGGAGCCGTCGGGCCCCGGAATCCGCCTCGATTCCGGATATGTCGCAGGAAACACGGTCACTCCGTTCTACGATCCGCTGATGGCGA
Organism: Sphaerisporangium sp. NPDC088356; assembly: GCF_040685555.1. NCBI lineage: Bacteria > Bacillati > Actinomycetota > Actinomycetes > Streptosporangiales > Streptosporangiaceae > Sphaerisporangium > Sphaerisporangium sp. NPDC088356. Next base: position 18,988 of record NZ_JBFBIK010000066.1, on the reverse strand, counting down.
AGCTCTGCGTCCACGGCGCCGACCGTGACGAGGCACTGGCGAGGGCCCGCGAGGCCGTGGCCGCCTTCCGCATCGAAGGACCCAAGAACAACCTGGCGTTCTGCGCGGAGCTGCTGGACAACGCCGAGTTCACCAGCGGCGACTACGACACCGGGCTGATCGCCCGCATGCGTTCGTGACGCCGGGCGAGGTTGTGGACCCGTCGGCGCCGCGCTGTCATGCGGATGCGACGATGAGCGACAGCCCTCTGGCACAGTTGGATCATTTGATTGAGGGGAGTTCCGGTGGCGGAAGTACGTGCCGAGATGGTGGCGAATGTCTGGAAGGTCGTCGCGGCTGAGGGAGACAGTGTCAGCGAGGGCGACACGCTGGTCATCCTCGAGTCGATGAAGATGGAGATCCCGGTGCTCGCCGAGGACTCGGGCGTCCTGAGCCGGCTCAAGGTGGCCGAGGGCGACGTCATCCAGGAGGGCGACCTGATCGCGGTCATCGAGTGAGGCGGGCCCACGGGCGGGGCAGGGCTCAGGCTCAGCCGGTGAGCCCGGACAGGAAGCGCTCGCGGTCGACGACGACGCGTTCGATGGTGGCGGTCGCCACTGTGCGCTTCCTGTCCCTGGCGATGACCTCGAAGACCAGGCGCCTGCCGTCCACCTCGACGAGCTCGGCGATCACCTCCACGTGCGTGCCCACGGGGCTCGCCGCGCGGTGCTCCAGCGTCACCTTCGTACCGACCGACGTCTGCCCGGGCTCCAGGTGGTCCCGCACGGCCCGCACGGTGGCCGCCTCGGCGATCGCCAGCAGGCGCGGCGTGCCGAGCACGGGCACGTCGCCGCTGCCCATCTTGACGGCGGTGTCCGACCGCTCGACCATGATGAGAACCTCGGCGCGCAGCCCCGCATCGATCGTCATGCGGGCAAGCCTATTGCGGCGGGCACGCGGACCAGTTCGACCGGGTGGCGCCCGCCATCCTGTTCGCACGGTCTCGTACCACCTTCACCGGTTGGCGGCCTTGGCGGTTATCAATGGAATACGCTCTTCGCGTGAGCCCCTACTGCGACCATTGCGGACGTCTCGCTGGAGACGAGAACCATTCCGCATGCCGTGCCGCGAGGGACATGGAGCCCCCCCGCTACTGTCCGGCGTGCCGTCGCCGGCTGGTGGTGCAGGTGACGCCACGGGGCTGGTCCGCCCGCTGCGTCGAACACGGTGTGACGCACGCTGACACCCCGGCGTGAAGTTGTGACCACGGGTTTTGTGACACCGGCGTGATCTGGCCGCGACACAAATCCGCTTTGTTGGAGAACTCTGGGGTGACGTCGGTGTTGGATGGATTGGGGTAAGCGGGGGAGAGATGGTGGCCCAAGGGACCACGCTGGCGGGACGTTACCGGTTGGACGTCCGTCTCGGCGCCGGCGGCATGGGCGAGGTGTGGCGCGGCGAGGATATGGTCCTCGCGCGCACCGTCGCCGTAAAAGTGCTCTTACCAGGCCGGATGGATGATCCGGGCTTCGCCGCCCGCTTCCAGGGGGAAGCACGCGCGATGGCCACGATCAACCATCCGGGTGTGGTCGACGTCTATGACTACGGCGTGAGCGACGTGCCGGGAGACGGCCCGACCGCCTATCTCGTGATGCGGTTCGTCGACGGCGAACCGCTCGACCGCCTGCTCACCAGGCTCACCCGCATCGCGCCCGAGCCCGCCATGGAGCTCATCGCGCAGGCCGCCTCGGCCCTTCAGGCCGTACACGACCGTGGCATCGTGCACCGCGACGTCAAGCCCGGCAACCTGCTGGTCCGTCCGGACGGCACGCTCGTCCTCACCGACTTCGGCATCGCCCGCGCGGACATGGGCCACCGGCTGACCGACGCGGGCATGGTGCTCGGCACGGCCGCCTACTGCGCGCCCGAGCAGGCGGAGGGCCAGCCCGTCACCCAGGCCGTCGACCTCTACGCCCTCGGTGTGGTCGCCTACGAGTGCCTGGCGGGCTACCGGCCCTTCGACGGCGACACCCCCGTCACCATCGCGCTCAAGCACATCCGTGAGGACCCGCCACCGCTGCCCGCCGACGTGCCGCCCGCCGTCCGGCATCTCGTCGAGCGAGCGCTCGTCAAGGACCCCGCGCGCCGCTGGCGCAGCGCCGCGGAGATGAGCGTGGCCGCGCGCCAGACGATGCGCGACGACACCGGGGCCTCGGTGGCGGTGTCCGGCATGGCCGGCCTGACCGGCATGGTCTCCTCCGAGCGCACCACGTCGGGCGCCGGTCACCCGCACCAGCTCGCGGCGCCCGAGACCGGCGCCCACGCGAGTAGGGCGTCCTGGCACGACGGCGACGCCGTCCAGCCCACCACGGCCACGCCTCCGCCGTACATCCTGGCCACCTCCACCTCTCCCTCCGCGGTCCATTCGCCGCCCCCAGGGCCCGCTCAGGGCCCGCCTGGCGTGCCTCCGGGGCAGCGGGGCGCCCGAGGCCGCCGCGCGGCCGCTCCCAAGCGCGGCAAGGCGGGTCTGATCGTCGGGGTCATCGCGGCCGGAGTCCTGCTCGGCGGGGCGGGCGCGGTGGCGTTCAGGCAGCTCGCCGACTCCCAGGCGTCGGCGGCGGGCGCCGTGGAGACACAGTCCCCGACGCCCAGCGAACCGGAGGCGACGCGGACACGGAACGCCCGCCCGCCGAGGGAGACTCCGGGGGTGCCACCTCCCTCCGAAGGCGCCGCCCAGCAGACCGGCGAGCCGTCGATCATGCCGACCAAGAAGTCCCCGACCCCCACGTCGAAGCCCTCTCCCAGCCCGACGAAGACCCGCACCCCGTCTCCCACCCCGACGAAGGTGCCGGCGGCGAAGAAGTCCGTGCCCGCCGTGATCAACCTGAGCCAGCAGGCGGCGACGGCCAGGCTCCGGTCCGCCGGCTTCAAGACCAAGGTCGACGTCAGCGGGACCCCCAGTGACGAGGGCTGCACCCGCGTGCTCGACCAGAACCCGGCCCCGGCCACCGCCTGGCCCGTCGACCGCTACGTGACGATCGTCGTGGAACAGGGCATCCCCTGCGACGACGAGCCCAGCGACGCTCCGACCCCGACCCCCTCGGCCTCCTGACCCTGGGCGGCCGTCCCAGGGACGGCCGCCGGAGTGCCGGTGGCCGTACCGGTCAGATGCCCGTGGTGGTGCGCGGGTAGGCGATCTGCGGGTCGGTGGCGATGTTGACCATGTAGGGCACGCCCGAGTCGAACGCGCGGCGCAGCGCGGGCCCGATCTCCTTCGGCGAGGTGACCAGCTCGCCGCCGCCGCCGAGAGCGGTCACGACCTGGTCGTACCTGCACTGCGGCTGCAGCTCGGCCGCGACGTCGTACCCGTACAGCATCTGCATGGGGTGCTTCTCCAGGCCCCAGATGCCGTTGTTGCCGCAGATCATCACGACCGGCAGCTTGTGGCGCACCAGGGTGTCCACGTCCATGAGCGAGAACCCGGCGGCACCGTCGCCGAGCAGCAGCACGACCTGCGAGGACGGACGGGCGATGCGGGCGGCGATCGAGTAGCCGAGCCCGGTGCCGAGGCAGCCGTACGGCCCGGGGTCGAGCCAGCATCCGGGCCTGCGGGGCTCGATGTACTTGCCGGCGTACGACACGAAGTCGCCGCCGTCGCCGATGACCACGGCGTCGTCGGAAAGGACGCGGTTGAGCTCGCCGTAGATGCGCATCGGATGGATCGGGTCGGCGTCGGACTCCATCAGCTCGGCGTCGCCGGAGACGGCCGCCGCGGCGGCCTCGGCCAGCTTGGTGACCCAGGGCGCGTGGGACGTGGGTGACACCCCGGCCTTCTCGCAGGCCGCCCGCAGGCTCCAGAAGAGCAGGGAGAGGTCTCCGGCGGCCGAGGCCGCGGTGCCCACGTGGGTGGCGAGCTGTGACGGCGCGTCGGCCAGGTGGACGACCTTCGCCAGGGGAGCGGCGTCCCTGCCGCCGAAGAAGCCGTAGCCGAGGCGGAAGTCGAGCGGGGTGCCCGCGACGATGACCAGGTCGGACTGGGAGAACGCGATGCCGCGCGCCCGGGTCACGAGCAGCTCGTGCCCGGCGGGCAGGATGCCGCGCCCCTGGCCGTTGGGGATCACCGGGAGCCGGAAGGCCTCGGCGAAGTCGCGGGCGACCTCCTCGGCGCGGTCCATCCAGACGTCCGACCCGAGCACGAGCACCGGGCGCTCGGCCTGGGCGATCAGCCGCGCGATCTCGGCGAGCGTCTCCTGGTCGGGCTCAAGGGGGGACGGCGTCAGCGTCTCGGCCTCGTGCGCGGGGGAGGGCGAGAACAGGTGGTCCATGTAGAAGTCGAGGAACACCGGGCCGCGGTGCGGGGCGATCGCCGTGCGGAACGCCATCTCGACGTCCTGGCCGATCGAGTCGGCGCCACCGGCCGTGAAGGCCAGCTTGGTGATCGTCTCGAACAGCGGGGGATGGTCCATCTCCTGGAGCGCGCCCGACCCCCATCGGGAGGCCGGGGCGCGGCCGCCCATCACCACGACGGGCGAGCCGTTGAAGTGCGCGGTCGCGACACCGCTGACACCGTTGGTGATGCCTGGGCCGGCGGTCAGCACCGCGAGGCCTGGTTGTCGCGTCAACCGAGCCGTGGCCTCGGCGGCGAACACCGCGCTCTGCTCGTGCCGCACATCGACGATGCGCATGCCCTCGTGGACGGCCCCGTCGTACAGGGGGAAGACGTGGCCGCCCGAGAGGGTGAACATGACTTCGGCACCATAGGCTCGTGAAACGGCGACCGCGATGTCACCGGCGTGCTTTGCAGACTCCATGACGTGAACTTACCTTTTCTGTCCCCGGTCAATCCTTGAGGGCTCATATGAGCTGCTCAAGGGGCGACTCTAGGGTCAGAGCGTCGGCGAGAGAGCCTTGATGGGCATCTTCAGGTCCGCCAGGAGCTCCAGGTCTTGCTCGGGGGAGCGGCCGAGCGTCGTGAGGTAGTTGCCGACGATGATGGCGTTCACCCCGCCGAGCATGCCGTCGCGGGTGCCGAGGTCGCCCAGCGTGAGCTCGCGCCCGCCGGCGTACCGCAGGATCGTGCGCGGCAGCGCCAGCCGGAACGTCGCGATCGTCTTCAGCGCCTCGGCGCCCTCGACGAGCGGGAACGACCCGAACGGCGTGCCGGGGCGCGGGTTGAGGAAGTTGAGCGGCACCTCGTCGGGACGCAGCTCGCCGAGCTGCCCGGCGAACTCCGCCCGCTGCTCCCTGGTCTCGCCCATGCCGATGATGCCGCCGCAGCACAGCTCCATGCCGGCCTCGCGGACCATCTCGCAGGTCTGCCAGCGCTCCTCCCAGGTGTGGGTGGTCACCACCTGGCCGAAGTGGGAGCGCGCGGTCTCCAGGTTGTGGTTGTAGCGGTGGACGCCCATCTCGGCCAGCTCGTCGACCTGGTCCTGGGTGAGCATGCCGAGCGAGCAGGCGACGTTGATCTCGACGGCCTCGCGGATGGCCTTGACGCCCTCGCGGACCTGGTCCATGAGCCGCTGGTCGGGCCCGCGCACGGCCGCGACGATGCAGAACTCGGTGGCGCCCGTCTGGGCCGTCTCGACGGCCGCCTGGACGAGCGAGGGGATGTCCAGCCATACGGACCGGACCGGGGAGGTGAACTGCCCCGACTGGGAGCAGAAGTGGCAGTCCTCCGGGCAGCCGCCGGTCTTGAGGGAGATGATGCCCTCCACCTCGACCTCCGGGCCGCACCATGCCATGCGCACCTCGTGAGCGAGCGCGAGCAACTCGGGAATGCGGTCGTCCGGCAGCTCCAGGCATCGCAGGGCCTGAGCGGAGGAGAGCCCCCGCCCTTCTTCGAGCACCTGAACCCGGGCGATCTCCAAGATGTCCATACTCATCGGTCCTGCTGCTCCCTTGTCGGTTGCGTCACAGACTAAGGGTTGCCCGGAACCGTGAAGAGTCGAACCCGCCGCCGAGCAGGGGCCCCAGTCCGTCATGCGCCACGCGGGCGAAGGCGGCACGGCCGAGCGCCCCGGCGCCCTCGGGGAGCGCCCCCGCCAGCGGCCGGGCGGCGAGCGTCTCCAGGTCGGTGACGTTGCTCCGGTCGGCGACGCCGGGCTCACGCGGCCAGGAGCCGATCACCAGCCCCGCCAGGTCGAGCCCCCGGCCCGCGAGCGCCTCGAGCGTCAGCGCCGTGTGGTTGAGCGTGCCGAGCCCGGCCCTCGCCACCACGAGGACGGGGGCGCGCAGCGTGCGGGCCAGGTCGGCGATGGTGGCGCCCTCCTCGTCGAAGCGCACCAGCAGCCCTCCCGCGCCCTCGACGACCACCAGGCGGTGGGTCTCCGCCAGCTCGACGACGCGCTCGGCGACGCCGGCCAGGGAGACGGGAGGAAGCCCGGACGCGCGGGCCGCGGCGGCCGGGGACAGCGGGTCGGGGAACCGCCCGAACTCGAACGTGGTGGTCACCCCGGACAGCCGGATGACCTCGTCGAGGTCGCCCGGCTCGTCCGCCGTGACCCCCGTCTGCGCGGGCTTCACCACCGCGACGGGCACCTCGCGCCGCCGCGCCAGCGCGGCGACGGCGGCGGTGACCACGGTCTTGCCCACACCGGTGTCGGTGCCGGTGACCACCAGAACGCTCACCGGCACCACCCTAGAGCCCCGGCCCTACGGCCGCCCCGGCGCCTGCGGCCCGCCGGACTCCGGTGGCCTGCGCAGGCGGGTGACGAACTTGTACCGGTCGCCGCGGTAGAGCGACTGGGCCCACTCCACAGGGTTCCCCTCGGCGTCGAAGGCGTGCCGGGTGAGCAGCAGCATCGGCAGGCCGACGTCCACGCCGAGGACCTGGGCGTCGTACGGGGTCGCCAGCACGGTCTCTATGATCTCTTCGGCGTCGGTCAGCTGGACGTTGTAGGCGTTGTGCAGGGTCTCGTACAGGGAGGCGTGCACCTCCAGCTCCCGCCGCAGCCGCGAGAAGCGCCGGGCGGACAGGTGGGTGGTGTCGATCGACATCGGCTCGCCGTTGGCCAGGCGGAGCCGGTGGATCCGCAGCACGCGGCCGCCCGGGTTGATGCACAGGCGGCGCGCCAGGGTCTCGTCGGCCGTGATGTAGTTGATGTCGAGGATCTTGGTGTCGGGCTCCAGGCCGACCGTGCGCAGATCCCCGGTGTACGACGTGAGCTGCAGCACCTGGGCGACCTTGGGCTGGGCGACGAACGTGCCCTTGCCCTGGATGCGCAGGAGCCGCCCCTCGATGACCAGCTCCGTGAGCGCCTGCCTGACGGTCGTGCGCGAGGTTTCGAAGCGCACGGCCAGGGCACGCTCGGGCGGCAGCGCCGCGCCCGCGGGCAGAGACTTGGTGAGTTCCAGCAAGTTCCGTTTGACGTCGTAGTACTTGGGAATCCGGGGAGAGTCTTCCGTCACACGTTCACCTTCATCTCGGCCACGGCGGTGAGCGCGCGTCCGATCACCGCGAGATCATCCGAACTCAGATTGGCCCGTGCGGTCAATCTCAGACAAGACCGGCCCGACGGCACCGACGGCGGGCGGAAGCACCCGGCGCGCACTCCGTGCTCCGCGAACACCGCGGCGGCGGAGAGCGCGACGTGCGGAGGGCCGAGCACGATCGGCACGACGGCCGCCGCCGGGTCGGTGGTGAGAAGGCCACGTTCCCCGGCCGCGCGGGCCAGCGCCGACGCATTGTGCCGAGCCTGTCTGGGCAGGTCAGGATGGTCGCCCACGATATCAATGGCCGCGAGTGCGGCGGCTACGGCCGACGGCGCGAGGCCGGTGTCGAAGATGAACGGCCTGCCCGTGTCGATCAGGGCGTCTACCACCTCGGACGCGCCTAGCACAGCTCCGCCCTGTGATCCGAGCGACTTCGACAGTGTGACGGTTCTCACAATGGTCGGGGCGTCCGCGAGCCCGGCGTCGTACACGGCGCCCCGCCCGCCCTCGCCGACCACGCCCAGGGAGTGCGCCTCGTCCACGACGAGCAGGGCCCCGTGCCGTACGGCCGCCGCGTACAGCTCGGCGATCGGCGCGAGGTCGCCGTCGACGGAGAAGACCGCGTCGGTGACGACCAGCGCGTGCTCCTCCGCGCGGTTCGCCAGCGCCTTCTCCACCGCCTCGACGTCCTTGTGGGGGGTGACGGCCACCCTGGCGCGCGAGAGGCGGCAGGCGTCGATGATCGAGGCGTGGTTGCCCTCGTCGCTCACCACCAGCCCGCCCGCCCCGAGCGTCGCGACGGCCGCGAGGTTCGCCAGGTACCCCGAGGAGAAGACCAGCGCCCGCCTGGCGTGGGTGAAGGACGCCAGCCGCTCCTCCAGTTCCGCGTGGAGCGTGGTGCTGCCCGTGACGAGCCGTGATCCGGTCGAGCCGGTGCCCCACCTTCCGGTGGCCGCCACGGCCGCCGCCACCAGCCGCTGGTCTCGGGACAGCCCGAGGTAGTCGTTGGAGGCCAGGTCGATGAGGCCGTCGTGGTCGGGGGTGCGGGGGCGCAGGGCGCGCTTCAGCCCGGCCGCCGCACGGGTGGCGGCGGCGGCGCGCAGCCGCGCCAGTGGATCTGTGCTCATGGTCTCGCTAAGGTCGGTGCTGTTCACGTGGCCTCTCCCGTGCCGGCGGCCGTGCTCGCGACCCGGCGTGCGCCGGGGCCGTCCACGGTGTCGGTCGTGCCGGCGGTCACGCTCGCGGGACGTTCCACGGGGTAAGCGGGCACTTGTGTGTGCTCCATCAGGGGAATCTTCCCAGGGGCGACCCTGTCGATTCGCTTTGGGCCGGGGTTAGCACGCATGATGCTCAGGTGCCGACTCTCAGCGACCTGGTGGCGCGCCACACCACTCTCGACCCGGCCGATCTGGAGTGGATGCACTCGCTGGTCACCGACTGGCAGCTCCTCGCCGACCTGTCCTTCGCCGACCTGATCCTGTGGATCCCCCTGCGCGACGAGTCCGGGTGGGTGGCCGTGGCGCAGATGCGCCCGACCACGGGTCCCACGGTCTACCACGACGACGTCGTCGGCTCGATCGTGGCGGCGGGGGAGCGTCCGCTGATCGACACGGCGTGGAACGAGCACCGCATCTGCCGCGAGGGCGACCCCGACTGGTCCAGCGGCGTGCCCGTGCGCGAGGAGACCATCCCGGTGCGGCGCGACGACCACTTCGTGGCGGTCATCCAGCGCTCGACCAACCTGTCCTCGGCGCGCACGCCGTCCCGGCTGGAGCTCACCTATCTGCAGAGCGCGTCCGACCTGGCGCAGATGGTCGCCGAGGGCCGTTTCCCCTTTCCCGAGGCGGCGCCGATCCTGGTCCGTTCCCCGAGGGTCGGCGACGGGCTGCTGAGGCTCGACCGCGCCGGGCGGGTGACGTACGCCTCGCCCAACGCGCTGTCGGCCTACCGGCGGCTCGGGCTGAACGCCGACCTGGTGGGCTCCGAGCTGGGCAAGACCACCGCCGCCCTGTGCTACTCCGACGAGCCCATCAACGAGGACCTCATGCTCGTGGCGAGCGGCCGCTCGCCGCGGGAGACCGAGGTCGAGGCGGGCGCCAACGTGGTGCAGCTCCGCGCGATCCCGCTCATCGTGGGCGGTGGCCGCATCGGCGCCCTGGTGCTCATCAGGGACGTGACCGAGCTGCGCCGCCGTGAGCGCGAGCTGCTGACCAAGGACGCGACCATACGGGAGATCCACCACCGGGTGAAGAACAACCTCCAGACGGTGGCCGCGCTGCTGCGCCTCCAGGCGCGGCGGCTGCAGGTTCCCGAGGGCCGTGAGGCGCTGGAGGAGGCGGTGCGCCGGGTGGGCTCGATCGCGATCGTGCATGAGACGTTGTCCCACACTCCCGAGGAGATCGTCGACTTCGACGACATCGCCGACCGCGTGATGTCGATGACCGGCGAGGTCTCGGCGGCCAACGTCATGCCGCGCCGGGTGGGCAGCTTCGGTATGCTCCCCGCGATGATCGCCACCCCGGTGGCCATGGTGCTGACCGAGCTGCTGCAGAACGCCGTCCAGCACGGTTTCGCGTACGGGAGCGGCACGATCAAGGTGATCGTCTCGCGGACCGAGGAGCGGCTCGACCTGGTCGTCGCCGACGACGGCGAGGGCCTTCCCGAGGGTTTCGACCTGGAGGCGTCGACCAGCCTGGGCCTGCAGATCGTCCGTACGCTGGTCGTGGGGGAGCTGTCGGGGCGCCTGGCCGTCAAGCCGCGTCAGGGCGGGGGGACTGAGGTCTCCATCACCATCCCGGTGCAGCCGGTCTAGCGGTCACCGCCGATCACCACGCCGGCGTGGTGATCGGCCCAGGACACTGCGACGCCCGGCCATCGCGTGACGCGATGCCGGGCGTGCCGGTTCCGCACGCCGCGACGCCGGGGCGGTGCGGAAGGCGCGGATGGATCCGGAGATGTCTCCAGACTCTCGGTTGATGTGACGCGCGTGCGGGCTCAGACACTCGCGCGAGCTCGAGCGCGGGCCGTGCGGCGCTTGAGCGCACGACGTTCGTCCTCGCTCAGACCGCCCCACACGCCGGCGTCCTGACCGGACTCGATGGCCCACTTCAGGCACGGCTCACTGACCGGACAGGCACGGCATACCTGCTTGGCCTCTTCGATCTGCATGAGTGCCGGCCCGGTGTTGCCGATCGGGAAGAACAGCTCGGGGTCCACGTCACGGCAGGCAGCGCGGTGGCGCCAGTCCATGCGTTCCACTCCTTCGTAGGTGGAGCCTGCGGCTCCGTCCGGTGACGGATGTTTGTGAACAATTTCACTAGCCAGGGCGAAATTTTGCCTGGGCCATGGGTTGAGGGGTCCAGGAAACTCGCGTGATCGCCGCAGACCTTCGAGGAACAGGGTGGATCCTCAAACGTCCTACGTTCCGACGTCGTGTTGAGCTTTTCAGGCATGCCCAGGTCACGCAAGAGGTTTGGGAGAACGTTTTGCCGGATATGCATGTCGGATGCATCACACTATGACGGCATGTGAGGGATTAGACCAGAACTTGTAACGCGCCGGGAACAGACCGGAAAGTCACGCGCTCACGCTCGCCGAGATAGTCGCCGTCAAGCTGGAAGGCCATGGGCCGCTTGGCCGACAGGGTGAACTCTTCCTCGTCGTGTACATGGACAAGATGCCCGCCTCTGGGCAGGCCAACCCGCTCTCCGACGATCTGGTGGATCAAGCTCGACATGGCGGCCATGCCCATCCGCCGCAGGCCGAGCAAGTCGAGCCCGGTGTCGAACCCCGCCCACGGCGTCGGGTTGACCGGCCGGTCGCCGATGTAGGTCCACGGCGCCGTGTTGCAGATGATCGTCATGAAGATGCCGTCGACGGGCCTGCGGTGGGGCCGTTCCAGCCGGAGGGCCGGACGGTGGCGGTCCGTCATGAAGTAGTGCCGAAGCGCGGTGTTGACGTACCGGCGCGGCGAGGCCTTGTACCCGGCCCCGCGCAGGCCCTCCACGGCTCGTACCACCTCGGCGTCGAACCCCAGCCCCGCACAGAACGTGAAATATCGGCTTCTGGCAGGTTCTGAGGAGCCGAGGGCCGGCTCGGTGGCATCACCCGGCGAACCGTCACCGAGCTCGCCGTCCTCCCAGATCGCCTGGCCCAGGTTGACGGTGCGCCGCCGCCCCTCCCGGATCGCCTCCAGCACCGCGCCCATCGCCTCCACCGGATCGTTCGGCAGCCCGAGGGAGCGGGCGAAGACGTTGGCGCTCCCGCCCGGGATCACGATCAGCGCGGGCTGTGCCAGGTCGCCCTCGAGCATGCCGTTGACGGCCTCGTTCACGGTGCCGTCGCCGCCGAGGACGGCGATCACGTCGAACCCCTTCTCACGTGCGGCGCCCGCGAGCACCGTGGCGTGCCCTCGGTACCCGGTCTCCTCCACCGACAGGTCGACGGCCGCGCCGAGAGCGCGTATGAGGACATCCCTCCTACGACGGTTGGTCGACGTCGCCGTGGGGTTGATCAGGAGGAGTGCACGCATGTCGCCCAGCGTATCCACCGGTCGAGCACCTGAGACCTGGGTCAAGTAGGGTGACGCGATATGTTGAACCGTCCGGTGACCCTTGTCGTGGCCGCCGTCGTCCTCGCGGTCGAGGGCGTCACCGCCGTGGTGCTGGGCGCCTACGCCGCAGTGGAGACCGTCATCGGCAAGCCCGCCGACGTGAGCAGCTCCATCGCCGTCTCGGCGTTCGGCATCGTCATCGGCGCCGCCCTGGTCTGGGTGGCCTGGGGCGTGCTCGGGGCGGCCCGCTGGAGCCGGGCCCCCGGCGTGGTCACGCAGATCTTCGCGCTGCCGGTCGCCGTCTCGCTCGTCCAGTCGGGACAGTCGGTGCCCGGCGTGCTCATCATCGTGGTCGCGCTGGCCGGCCTGGTCGCGCTGCTGGCGCCCGCCACGACCCGCGCCATGATCAAGGACTAGCCCGACCGGTGGCCGGCCGGGACAGGTCGATCTTCGGCGGTCAGTCTTCGGCGGTGAGCCCCTCGCGGAGCTGGGCCAGCGTGCGGGCCAGCAGCCGCGAGACGTGCATCTGGGATATGCCCAGCTCGGTGGCGATCTGCGACTGGGTCATGTTGCCGAAGAACCGCAGCAGCAGGATGCGCTTCTCGCGAGGCGGAAGCCGTTCGAGCAGCGGCTTCAGCGACTCGCGGTACTCGACGCCTTCCAGGGACTCGTCGACGATGCCGAGTGAGTCGGACACGGCTGGCGCGTCGTCGTCGCCTGAGTCGGGAGCATCGAGGGACACCGTGGAGTAGGCGTTGGCCGACTCGAGGCCCTCGAGCACCTCTTCCTCGGTCATCTGCAGATGCGCGGCCAGCTCGGCCACGGTGGGCGCCCGGCCCTGCCGCTGCGACAGCTCGCTGATGGCCTTTGTCAGTGAGAGCTTCAGCTCCTGCAGGCGGCGCGGCACCCGGACCGCCCAGCCCTTGTCGCGGAAGTGACGCTTGATCTCGCCCACGATGGTCGGGGTGGCGTACGTGGAGAACTCGACTCCCCGCGCCAGGTCGAACCGGTCGATCGACTTGATCAGGCCGATCGTGGCGACCTGGGTGAGGTCGTCGAGCCACTCGCCGCGGTTGCGGAAGCGCCGGGCGAGATACTCGACCAGGGGCAGGTGGAGCTCGACCAGCTCGTCACGGATGCGCTGGCGACGTGGGTCGTCAGCGGGCAACTCGGCCAGCTCGCCGAACAGCCCGCGGGCCCGAACCCTGTCGGGGACGGTGCTGTCACTGCCGGCCACGGCCCGGGTCCTCTCCGTCACGACAGCCTCGCAGCGCCTCGGCGCTTGTGCAGCACGATTGCCATGCGGTCGGGTGTGTCGGTCTCGGCGTCCACCTCGTCGGCCAGCGCGGTGAGCACCATCCAGGCGAAGTCGTCGCGCTTGGGCTCGGCCCGGCCGACCGTGCTGACCTCCACGCGGACGATCATCTCCTGGCCGGTCAGCTCGAACTCCGCGATCAGATCGGTGCCGGGCACGGCGTGGCCCAGCAGCATCGCGCACGCCTCGTCGACCGCGATACGAAGATCCTCGATCTCGTCCAGGGTGAAGTCGAGGCGCGCCGCCAGCCCCGCCGTGGCCGTGCGCAGCACGGACAGGTAGGCACTCGCAGCGGGCAGACGCACGCTCACCGCGTCACGGATCCCCGCGAGCCCACCGGGGATGCCGCCAGCACGCGTCGCTGTCTCGTCGGTCACGTTCCTCCTCGAACAGAGCTGCTGATTAGCAACTTACCGCCCCGTGCCCCCTGTTGCAGGACTGGGACGCGCCGATAGTCGTGATCTTGTAGAAATGCGGCCGGTTTCCCTGACGTCCCGCTGTCCTTTCGTTGACATCCAGGTGCGTTTGCCGGGCCCCTGGCCTCCTGGGACGCCTCTGGCCCCGCGCGAAAGGAGACCGCACGAGGCCAGAACGGGGCGAAGAGGCTCAGGCCGCCTTGGTCTCCCAGAAGATCTTCGAGATATCGTCGATCTTCCCGAGAAGGTCCTCGGCCTTGCTCACATCTACGGTGCCCTTGGCGCCCGCGGCTCCGGCCAGCTTCGTGGCGTCCCAGAAGAGCTGGTGGAGCTGCGGGTACTGCTCCAGGTGCGGAGGCTTGAAGTAGTCGGTCCACAGCACCCACAGGTGGTGCTTCACCAGGTCGGCCCGCTCCTCCTTGATGGTCAGAGCGCGAGCACGGAACACCGGGTCGTCGTTGTCGGCGTACTTCTGCATGATCGCCTTCACGGACTCGGCCTCGATGCGAGCCTGGGCGGGGTCGTACACCCCACAAGGGAGATCGCAGTGCGCGGAGGCGACATGGCCAGGCCGCAACAGTCGTGCGAGCATCGGTTTCCTTCCTTGATGCTGATAACAGACAGCACTATCCAATGCCCAACCTACTCGCCTTGATTCACGGAGATGGCAGGGGATGTCGTTCATGAGGGTGCGCGTCGAAGGCGATTCGATGCTGCCCGTTCTCCGGCCGGGGGACTGGCTCGTCGTGCGCCGCGGCGCCGTGGTGCGGCCCCGCGATCTCGTCCTCGCCCGGCTGCCCGGCGACCCCGCCACGATGATCGTCAAGCGGGCCGCGTGGCGGGACGGGGACGGGTGGTGGCTGGAGAGCGAGAACCAGCGGGCACCCGGGCGCAAGGACAGCTGGGACTTCGGCGCGGTGCCGCCGTCGCTGGTGCTCGGCCGCGTGGTGTTCCGCTACTGGCCGGTCAGGAACGGCGTGCGACCCCGGTGAGTGCCGGGCGCAGGACGTGGGCCCTCAGGCGCGGTGGCCGCTGAGGTCGCGGCGGCGGGCGCGGTAGGCCGCCACGTTGGCCCGGCTGGCGCAGCGCTCGGAGCAGTAGCGGCGGGACCGGTTCGAGGAGGTGTCGAGGTAGGCCCGGTGGCACGGGGACGCCTGGCAGAACCCGAGCCTGTCCACGCCGAGCTCGGTGACCAGCGCGGTCAGCCCCATGATGGCGCCCGCGGCGTACTCGTCCGAGAGCCGGCCGCCCTCGGTGAGGTGCAGGTGCCAGCGCTGGCCGTCGTGCCGGGAGATCTGCGGGTAGACCGGATGCCGCGTCAGCAGGGCGTTGAGCCGGTCGACGGCGTTCTGCTCGTCGTGACACGCGGCCGCGGCGAAGACGGCGGCCAGCTCGCGGCGCAGCTCGCGCAGCGCTTCGAGGTCGGCGCGGGTGAGGCGGCCGACCTGTCTCGCGCGGCCCGCCTCGACGAGGAACCGCCGGGCGCCCTCCAGCGAGCTCAGCGCGTCCTCGCTGTTGACCAGCAGCACGGCCAGCTCGGCGTATGACGTCAGGTCCACTGTGGAATTCCACCGCTGTAAGAGACGAGTCGGGATATCGAGTATTACATGGAACGGCCTGCGGAGCGGGAGGGTCGCCGTGTTCACGGGGGCGTGCCGGTGCGGTACGCGGCGGGCACC
The DNA here is from genome assembly GCF_040685555.1 of Sphaerisporangium sp. NPDC088356. Lineage (NCBI taxonomy): Bacteria > Bacillati > Actinomycetota > Actinomycetes > Streptosporangiales > Streptosporangiaceae > Sphaerisporangium > Sphaerisporangium sp. NPDC088356. Next base: position 3,613 of record NZ_JBFBIK010000066.1, on the reverse strand, counting down.
AGCGGCGATGCGGTGTTGGTGGCACTGGACGGGGTGGCCGGGGACGCCGGTACGGGTAGGACGCCGGAGCGCCTCGGGTAGAGATGGGGGTATCGAGGCATGTCGCTACGGGTATGACCTGTTGAGGGGGGAAAGTAACGATATGTCCGGTTGGATGCGCCTGGCGCTCGATGTTCGCCGCCAGATCTGTGGCAGAGCTGACATCGGCAGGCGTCTCGACATGTGGCACAATCAAGCAACGGGTGACCCCCGTACCCCCTCAAGAGACGACCGTCAACGACGACGGCCGCCGGGCGGCTACAGAAGCCTGGGCCTTCGTTCGCCTGCGGCGTCTACCGAAGGAATCCGTCCTTACGACACAGGGGTCGCTGTGGCAGTCACGCCGTTCTCCGCTTCTCTCGAATCCCTCGATCTTGATCCCGTGTTCGCGATGCACCGCGGCGGCAAGCTCGAGGTCCGGTCCACCATCCCGGTCCGCAACGCCGAAGACCTTTCTCTGGCCTACACGCCTGGCGTCGCCAGGGTCTGCACCGCGATCGCCGACCAGCCCGATCTCGTCAACGAGTACACCTGGGTCTCCAACGTCGTCGCCGTGGTCTCCGACGGCACGGCCGTGCTCGGCCTCGGCGACATCGGCCCGGCCGCCGCCATGCCCGTGATGGAGGGCAAGGCGCTGCTGTTCAAGGAGTTCGGCAACGTCGACGCCGTGCCCGTCTGCCTCGACTGCACCGACGTGGACGCCCTGGTCGAGACCGTCGTGCGGCTCGCGCCCTCGTTCGGCGGCATCAACCTGGAGGACATCAGCGCCCCCCGCTGCTTCGAGGTCGAGGACCGCCTGCGCGAGCTCCTCAGCATCCCGGTCTTCCACGACGACCAGCACGGCACCGCCATCGTGGTGCTCGCCGCCCTGCAGAACGCCGCCCGCCTGACCGGGCGGTCCCTCAGCGACCTGCGGGCCGTGGTCGCGGGCGCGGGAGCCTCCGGCGTGGCGGTCACCCGCATTCTGCTGAACGCCGGCATCGGCGACATCGCCGTCTCCGACTCCAAGGGCATCATCTACCAGGGCAGGGACGGGCTGAACCCCCACAAGGAAGCGCTCGCCAGGGACACCAACCGCGGCGGGTTCACCGGCTCCACCGAGGAGGCGCTGGCCGGGGCCGACGTGTTCATCGGCCTGTCCGGCTCGACGCTGTCGGAGGCCGCCGTGGCCTCCATGGCGAGCGACTCGATCGTGTTCGCCCTGTCGAACCCGACGCCCGAGATCCTCCCTGACGTCGCGCGCAGGCACGCCCGCGTCGTTGCCACCGGCCGCTCCGACTTCCCGAACCAGATCAACAACGTGCTGGCGTTCCCCGGGGTCTTCCGCGGAGCCCTCGACGTGCGCGCCTCGACGATCACCGAGAACATGAAGGTCGCCGCCGCCCACGCCCTCGCCGCCGTCGTGGGGCCCGACGTGTCGGAGAACTACGTGATCCCGAGCCCGTTCGACGAGCGCGTCGCCCCCGCGGTCGTCGAGGCCGTCGCCAGCCAGGCCCGCCTCGACGGGGTGGCTCGCAGGTAGACGCTCCGGCATCGGCCGGCACACCACCGGGGCCCGCGTCCAGCGGGCCCCGCGCCGTTTTCACGGGTTACCTGAGCCGCCGTGGTCGTCGAGGAAGTTCGGCGGGGCCGGCCTCCTGCGCGGGACCGGGTGGCGCAGGGCCTGCACGCGCCGCCGGGGCAGCGACCACACGACCCCGCCGTCCCACAGCCGTACCGCCACGTGCCGCGCGCCCTCCACCCGCTCGCGGGGCGCCAGATGCGCGGGGTCCAGCCGTACGCGGGTGATCTCCGCCCACGCGCACCTGCCGTACGGCATCGCGGCGAAGGTCGTGCGCACCCTCTCCACCGCCAGCTTCTCGGTGGCCGTGACCCCGCAGGCCGTCCAGCCGGCGGGTTCGTGGCCTGTGTAGACATCCCAGTCGAAAAGGCTTGCCTTCGTCATGAGGTATCGCTCCTGGGGTCAAGTCTTGGGAATTCCCACACCATGTCACGCATCGTGCTATAACAAAAACCCTCCGTTACCTGCTGGACAAGGGTGTGCACGAAGGGCGTATGTGCGCGCAGGGGGCTTGCGGCGACCGGAGTGCCATGACCATCCATGCAAACCTCCTCGGGGGTAAGAGCGATGCGACGCGAGCCCAACCTCCTCCTTCGGCACCTCGTCACCGAGGCGGCCTTCTCCCACAAGGGTCTGGCCCGCAGGCTCAACGACCTCGGAGCCGCGCGGGGCCTCACAGGGCTGAGGTACGACCACAGCTCGGTCTTGCGCTGGATGGGCGGCCAGCAGCCGCGCGATCCGGTGCCGACGCTCCTCGCGGAGATCTTCGCACTGAAACTCGGCCGGCCGGTGACTTCGGAGGATCTCGGTATGGCGGGGGGAGCCACGCCCCTCGACCTCGGACAGGAATTCACTCACTCGTGGCAGGAGGGTGTCGAGACCGTGACAGCACTATGGAGGGCGGACATGGAGAGGCGCAGGTTCCTGCTCGACTCCGCCTTCGCCGTCGGAGCGGGCTCGGCGGGAGCCCTGCGCTGGCTGACCTTTCCCATAGCGGGAAAGCCAGAGGCCGGCGGTGTACGCAAGGTCGGCGCGCCCGACATCGCCGCCATTCGCGAGGTCACCCGCTCGTTCGGCGAGCTGGACAACCGATTCGGCGGGGGCAGGGTGCGCTCCGCCGTCGTGAAATATCTGGACTCGGCGGTCGCTCCGCTGCTCAAGGACGGCCTCTACGGCGAGACCACGGGCAGGGCGCTGGCCTCGGCCGCGGCGGAGGTGACCCGCCTGGCCGGCTGGATGGCGTACGACCTGGAGCAGCACGGCCTGGCGCAGCGCCATCTCATCCAGGCGCTCAGCCTGGCACGCGGCGCGGGCGACCACGGCTTCGGCGGGGAGATCCTCGCCGGCATGGCGCACCAAGCCATATATATAGGACAGCCAAGGCATGCCCTCGACCTGGCCAGGGCCGCGCAGCTGTCCGCCCGCCGTGCGGACGTTCCCTCGCTGCTCGCGGAGGCGTACGTGCTGGAGGCCCACGCCCACGCGGCGCTCTCCGACGGCGCGGCCTGCGCCCTGGCGCTCCACGAGGCCGACCTGGCCTTCGACCGCCGCCGCCCCGATGAGGAGCCCGAGTGGATCCGCTACTTCGACGAGGCGTACCTGGCGGCCAAGTACGCCCACTGCTTCAGGGACCTGGGAGACGGGGCGCAGGCCGTGCGGTACGCGCGCCGGTCGCTCGACATGGACGGGCGCTATGTCCGAGGGCGGATGTTCAACCTGTCCCTGCTCGCCTCGGCCCACGCCCTGCGGGGGGACGCCGAGGAGGCCTGCCGGGTGGGGGCGTCCGCGCTCGACCTGGCGGCCGGACTGCAGTCCGTACGGACGCGGTCCTACGTCGCCGACCTGCGCAAGAGGCTGGAGCCGCTCAGCGGTGAGCCGAGCGTGGCGGCATTGGTCCAGCGCACCAGGGAGTTGGCCCCGGCGGCGTAGCCGGGCTCGCGCATGCCGGCCGGCGGTGGGCGTGGAACGCGGCGCGGGGCCCGGCCGAAGCCGGGCCCCGCTTCTGGAACGGTG
>NZ_JBFBIK010000065.1:27224-42063 GCF_040685555.1 Sphaerisporangium sp. NPDC088356 | reverse complement strand
CCGCGACGAGATGGGAGACTCCCAGCTCGTCGGCCGCCGCCCCGGCGGCCTCGGCGTCCCTGCCGACGATCAGCACGCGGGCGCCGGCGTCCGCGAAGACCTTCGCGATGCCCTTGCCGATGCCCTTGGTGCCACCGGTGACGATCACCGACCGTCCGGCCACTGAGGTGAACATACGACTCCTTTAGAGTGATCCACTGAGGTAGCGCTCGGCCAGCTCGCAGCTTCCCCGGGTGTAGCCGGCGCCGAGCTCGCGGGCGACGTCGACCGCCGAGTGGGAGCCGATCCAGGCCACGAGCAGCAGGCGGCGGAACATGATGAAGGTCCAGATCTCGTTCTCGTCGTCCCTCGGCAGGCCGAGGACGCTCCGGTAGCCGCGGACCCAGGAGTCGATCATCTGCGGGACCCGCGGGTGGTGCTCGATGAAGCTGACGGCGGCGCCGAGGTCGTACAGGTACCAGCCGAGCCCGCAGTCGTCGAAGTCGATCACGGTGGTGCCGGACGTACCGTCCACGAGCAGGTTGGCCAGGCGCAGGTCGGCGTGGATGAGCCCGTAGCGCTCCGGTCCCTTGCCGAACCGCTCCAGCCGCTCGCGCAGGGCCCGTTCCAGCCGGGACAGCACGGCGTGCGCCTCCCGGTCGACGCCGGCGCCGTCCTGCCACCTGCCCCAGCGCGGCGCGGGCCCGAACGCCGCCTCGGCGTCCCAGTGGAACCGGGTGAAGGCGGCCGGCCGCGCCCAGCGGCGGGCGTGCAGGTGCATGCGGGCGGTGATCGCGCCGAGCGGCTCGAAGTGCTCGACCAGGCGGTGCTCGGCGGGCTCGCTCCCGGGGACGAACTCGAACATCACGCAGCTGCGCGGCGCGGAGCCCGGGTCCTCGACGGTGACGACCCTCGATCCGTCCAGTGCGGGAAGCACCGCCGGGGTGCGCACGCCGGCCTCGTCGCGCAGCGCCGAGAGCCAGTCGAGCTCGGAGCCGATCGCCTCGCGCGAGTGGTAGCCGAGGCGGTGGACGCGCAGCACGGTGCGGGCGCCCGCGTCGGTGACGAGGAAGGTGGCGTTCTCCGACACGTTGATGAGCCTCACCCGGGCGTCGGGCGAGAGGCCGTAGTGCCGCAGCGCCCGCCGGGCGACCAGCTCGACGCGGGCGAGAACGTCGTCGCCGCCCGACAGGTCATGGACCTCCATGCGCACTCCTCGTGGTCACGGCCGTTTGGTGGTCATGCCTTTTTAGTGGTCACGGCCTTCGACGGCCGAAAGGACGCGGGCGATGGCGTCCCTCGCGGTGCGCACCGACTCGGCGCGCCCGCTGATATAGAGACGGCCGGCGGAGCCGATCATCTGCACGTCCACGAGCGTGATGTCGGGCGCCGCCTTCTCGGCCTCGTTCGCCGCGACGGTGGCGAACAGCGCCGGGGTCATCTCGCAGACCAGGAGCGTCTCCCCCGGCAGGACCATCGAGGCCTGCCTGTTGCGGTTGACGAGGACCGCGTGCTGGTCGGTGATGTCCTCGATGACGTCGGTGTACAGGATCCGGGGTCTGAGCTGGTCGGCGGGCGAGGCGCCGATGCCGTCGAGGATGGCCTGCCCCGCGCGGCGCACGTCCTCCACCGACGAGCCGTGGACCTCCAGCACGCCGAACTGCCGCTCGACGAACAGGATCCCCGGCTCGACGGAGGGCACGGCGCGCAGCGCGAGGTCGATGACGCGCTCGATGGCAAGGCCCGGAGCCACCTCCACGATGAGGGCGTGCTGCCCCTCGTAGGGCGGGTATCCCCTGGCCCGCGTCGGGGCGGCCATCGCGGCGGTGAACTGCCGCCGGAGGTTCTCGATGAGCAGGTAGACCCGGAGCTCGGCCGAGCGGCGCCCCTCCGGCTGCGGCCCGCGCGAGGGGGAGGGCTTCGCGGCGCGGGCGCGGGGTTTCGGGGAGGGCGGGGTCGTGCTCACCGGTCGGGGGGTGCTACTCACCGGTCGAGAGGTTGAAGCCGCGCGCCAGGTCGGCGTGCGGGCGCGGGATGACGTGCACGGAGACGAGCTCGCCGATGTTGGAGGCGGTCTCGGCGCCGGCCTCGGTGGCGGCCTTGACCGCGCCGACGTCCCCGATCACCGTGACCGCCACCAGCCCGGCGCCGACCTGCTCGCGTCCGACGATCGTGACATTGGCGGCCTTCACCATGGCGTCGGCGGCGGCCAGTGCCGCGACGTATCCCTTGGTCTCGATCAGGCCGATCGCGTTGTTTGCCATTGCTGCTCCTTATGCCGTTAAGTCGGGATATCTCGGTTAAGTAGGAATGTCGATCGAGCCGATGATCAGGGCGTCGATCGGCGGGGACTTGTCCACGGGGAACCAGGACGCGGCCACCGAGCCCTGGACGACCAGGACCCGCTCGCCGATACCGCTGCCGAGCACGTCGAAGGCGATCAGCCGTGATCCCCCGTCGAGCTCGACCTCCAGGAACGCGCCGCCGGGGATCCCGTCGATCCTTCTGGTCGCCCAGACACTGGACGTCACCGTGCCGCGCAGCATCAGTCCTCCCTCGTGACGACGAGGCCGGAAGCCCGGACCCTCTCCTTGGCCAGTGGCGTGAGGACGGCGCGGCGCCCGAGGACCAGGCGGGCGCCCGCCCTCGCGGCCTCGGCGACGTGCCGCTCGGTGACCGCCCCCTTCTCGTGCCGCCGCACGGCCGTCTCCCGCTGGGGTACGGCTCGCGCGTCGCCTCCGGCGGTCAGCGCGGCCGGTACGACTCGCGCGTCACCTCCGGCGGTTGGCGCGGCCGGTACGGCTCGCGCGCCGCCTCCAGGGATCAGCGCGGCGGGTATGGCCTGCGCGTCACCGGCGGCGGGCGGCGTGTCGGGGGCGGAGAGGCGGAACCGCAGCCGCCCGTCCCTCAGGGCGGCGGCGCGGGCCGGGTCGCGGGCGAGGTCGAGCACGCGCAGGGCGAAGGCGTTGAGGTCGTCGTCGCTCGCGATCGCCACCGGCTCCGCCTGGTGGCCCGTCTTCCCCGCCGCGTCGCGCAGCATGGGCAGCAGGTCGCGGACGACCTCGCGGACCAGCGCACGCAACTCGTCGCCGCGGATGCCCGCCTGGTCCGGGTGAACGGTCATGCCCTGCTCCAAGGTGAGGCGGTGGAGCCCTCCAGCGCCTGGCGGGCGGCCTCGGCGGCCTGCCGCACGTCGGACTCGCGGCCGGAGAGGTAGACCCGCCCGGTCGCGCCCATCATGCGGTAGTCCACGACCTTGATCTCGGCGGCCTTCTCGGCCTCGTTGACCGCGAGGATGGCGTACGAGGCGGGCTGGCACTCCAGGACGAACAGCGACTCGCCGGGCAGCGCGAGCGACCCGAGCCGGTTCCTGTTGATGAGGAAGGCGTGCTGGCCGTCCAGGCTCGACACGATCTCCGAGGCGAGGATGCGCGGGGGCACCGCGTCGGCCGCGGTGGCCCCGAGCTCGTCCAGCACCGCGTCGGCGGCGGCGCGCACCTCGCCGATCTGCCCGTGGAACTCCAGGTAGCCGAACTGCCGCTCGACGACGAGCACGCCGGCCTTCACCTCGGCGTGCTTGAGCGCCACGTCGGTCAGCGGTTCGATGTCCAGGCCGGGGGCGATCTCGATGATCTGGGCCGCCTGGTTGAGCCGGGGCAGCGCGCCGCGCATCCAGGTGGCGAGGTAGCACATGGTCTGCGGCTGCAGCTGGTCGATGAAGATGAAGGAGCGCAACTCGGCCATGGTCAGGACCTCACCAGGGACGCGAGCTCTTCGAGGATCAGTCGCCTGATCTCGTCACGCAGCTCGTCACCGCGAGCGCCGGCATCCCGCCGCTCATGGGACGCCGGAGCCGTGCGGGCGTTGGACGCCTCGGGGTAGGGGGGCACCGGGCCGCCGGGGGGCGACCACGGATCGAGCCGGTCGAAGCCGCCGAACGGGGCGTCCACGTGATAGGCGACCCGGGTCCAGTTCACCAGGTTGCCCGGCTGGAGGTTCTCCCCCGCCGACGAGCCGCCGACGAAGCCGGTGCCGATGGTCATGGAGATCGGGAGGTTGGTGTCGATCCCCGAGCCGCCCGTGCTGTTGCCCGCGTTCACCGAGATCCGCAGGACCGGCACGGCCGCGCCGTACTCCATGATGGTGGCCGGGTCGGTGCTGTGGATCGCCGCCGAGTGGCCCGCCCCGGCGATGCGCAGCACCGCCCGCGCGGCGTCGATGCCGCGCCGCGCCGAGGGCACGCGCATGAGGCCGAGCACCGGGCAGAGCTTCTCGTGGGCGAGCGGCTCCTCGGGTACGGCCATGTCGAACGGCGCGAGCAGGATCTTCGTACCGGAAGGCACCCGGACCCCCGCCTGCTGGGCGATCCACACCGCGTCCTTGCCGACGAAGCGGGTGTCGAACCGGCCTTCGGGGAACAGCGCGTCGCGCACCCGGTCACGCTCGTCGTCGCTCAGCGGGTGGGCGCCGCGCATGAGCGAGACCAGCCGGTCGGCGACCGCGTCCTCGACGATGAGCACCGACTCGTTGGTGCACAGGATGGAGTTGTCGAAGCTCTTGCTGTCCACGATGTGCCGGGCGGCGGACTCCAGGTCCGCCGTGCGGTCGACCAGCACCGGGACGTTGCCGGGGCCGACGCCGAGCGCCGGGTTGCCGGACCGGTAGGCGGCGCGGACGACCGGTGTCCCGCCCGTCGCGACGATCACGTCCACCCGGGGGTCGGCCATCATCTGCTCGATCATGGGCAGCGCCGGCTCCTCGATCACCTGGACCACCCCGTCGGGGGCGCCGGCGGCCACCGCGGCCTCGGCGAGGGTCCTGGCGGCGTCGGCGCAGCACTCCCTGGCCATCGGATGCGGGCTGATCACGATCGCGTTCCGCGTCATCAGCGCGAGGAGGATCTTGAAGTAGACCGTGGCCACCGGGTTGGTCGAGGGGGTCAGGGCGAAGACGACTCCGGCCGGCCTCGGGATCGAGAGGATCTTGTCGGCGGCGTCGGCACGCGGGGACACGTAGTCGTGATCCGCGTAGGCCTCGACGAGGCCGGTCGAGCAGGCCAGGTTCTTGAGCGCCTTGTGCTCGGCGACGCCGAACCCGGTCTCCCGCACGGCCCACTCGGCGTAGCGCACGGCGTTCGCGGCGGCCACGCGGGCGACGGCCGCGACGATGCGGTCCACGGCCGCCTTGTCGTAGCGGGCGTACGCGCGGGCGGCCCACCGTGCCCGCTCCAGCATCACGGGGCCACGGTCCGCCGGACGGGTCGCGGCGGCGTTGCCTCTCGCGGCGTTTACCGGACTGTTCACCGGCCTGTTCACCGGGCCTCCTTCGCGGCCCGCGCGATCGCGACGGCCGTACGATCCAGCAGTTCCTCGGCCAGCGACGGGTCGAGCAGGATGCCTGGTTTGTACTGCAGCACCCGGGGATCCAGGGTGGAGAAGATCGCCCAGACCCCGTTCTCGTACAGATGCCTCATGACGTACTTCGCGCCCTCAGGATGATCGAACTCCAGGCCGATGACCAGGCCGTTCTGCCGGATGCCGGTGAACCAGCCGGGGTTGTCCGCGCGGATGTCCGAAAGACCCCGGCCGACGAGGTCGCTGATGTAGTGCACGATCGAGCGGGTCTCGAGGCGGGCGCAGATCTCCAGCGTCTTCAGCGCGGTGACGCAGCCGAGCTCCGCGCCGCCGAAGGAGGCCATGTGCGCGAAGCCGTCCTCGGTCAGCCATCCCGCGCAGCGCTCGCTGACCAGCACGGCGGCGATGGGGTACAGGCCGCCGGAGATCCCCTTGCCGGTGACCAGGATGTCAGGCCGGATCCCGTGCTTGGTGATGGCCCACAGCTCCCCGGTGCGCATGAGCCCGGTCTGCACCTCGTCGGCGATGTACAGGGCGTCGTGGGTCTCGCACAGGCGCTTCACGCTCTCCAGGTATCCCGGCTCCGGCAGCGGGAAGCCGTACGTCGCGGGGATCGTCTCCATGATCACGGCGGCGACGTCCCTGCCCCGCAGCGCCTGGTCCATGGCGTCCAGGTCGTTGAACGGCACGTGGACGAACTCCTCCGGCCGGTCGGACAGGAAGAGCTTGGAGAACCGGTCGTCGCCGGTGCCGACGGCCAGCCCGGTGTGCCCGTGGTAGGCCTTGACGATCGAGACGATCTTGCGCTTGCCCGTCGCGTGGCGGGCGGTCTTGAGCGCGATGTCGATGGCCTCGCCGCCGCCGCTGGCGTAGATGACCTTGCTCAGCCCTTCCGGGCCGGTGGTGATCAGCGCCTCCGCCAGGGCCGTGCGGGCCAGGGACGGGAAGTGATGGTTGCCGATGTCGAAATGGTCCATGGCGTGCCTCAGAGCGGCCAGGACCTCCGGGTTGCGGTGGCCGACGTTGTAGGTGCCGCCGTTGAGGTGGACGTCGATCAGGCGCTTGCCGGAGACGTCGTACAGGAAGTAGCCCTCCCTGCGGTCGATGACCAGGGGCACTCCGGAGTCGATCCAGAACTGCGTCTTCCCCGGGTTCCAGTACGCCAGGGACTTCTCGAGAACCTCGTCCTTTGACGCGAAGGAGAACAACCCGTAGTCCAGCATCCCGGTCCCATCGGTTCGGTCTACTAATCGGTAGGACCGAATACTTCACCAGGCCGACCTTATGCGTCAATGGTCCATTTTGTGAGGATTCGGAAACACGGAAGGTATTGCTTTGGGCTGGCCATAAATGGCAGCATTTGCGCACCTCGCGTGACCTCGCCCCACGTCGAGAGCGTCCCCACCAGGAGGCCGACCGGTGTGCACCACTGAGCAGAAACCGCCACCCCACGCCCCCCTGAGCTCCGGCGAGTTCGACCAGGGCCCATTCGGTCTGACCACGGTCACCTTCGCGGCCGTCGCCGACGTGGCGCCCTCTACGCCATCCCAGTACGACGCTGGTTCCCCCGGAAGGGCACAGTCTTGAGCACCACTGATAACCAGGCGACGGCGGCGACCCCCGCGACCCCGGGCGTGAACCGCCTCCGCAAGGACGCCGTCGGCCTGCTCGGCGTCATCTTCATGGCGGTCGCCACCGCCGCCCCCATCACCGCCATGACCGGCAACGTCCCCATCGCGCTTGGCTTCGGCAACGGCCTCGGCGTCCCGGCGGGCTACCTGGTCGCGACCATCGTCCTCACCGTGTTCTCGGTGGGGTATGTCGCGATGGCCAAGCACATCACCTCGGCCGGCGCCTTCTACGGGTACATCTCCCACGGCCTCGGGCAGGTGGCCGGCATGGTCGCCGGCCTGCTGGCCACCATGGCGTACGTCGTGTTCGAGGCCTCGATCATCGGCTTCTTCGCCTACTCGGCCAACGACACCTTCAAGTCGCTGGCGAGGGTGGACGTCCACTGGCTCTGGTTCGCCTTCTTCGGCCTCGCGCTGAACGCCGCCCTCACGTACTTCGACATCAACCTGACCGCCAAGGTCCTCGGCGTCTTCCTGGTCACCGAGATCCTCATGCTGGGCCTCACCGCGACCGTGACGCTCTTCCACGGCGGCGGCCCCGACGGGCTGATGGCCGGCTCGCTCAACCCGGTCAACGCCTTCAAGACCACCGGCCTGGCGGCCGGCGCGGTCGGGCTCGGGCTGTTCATGTGCTTCTGGTCGTGGGTCGGCTTCGAGTCCACCGCGATGTACGGCGAGGAGTCCCGTGACCCCAAGCGGATCGTCCCCAGGGCCACCCTGGTCTCCGTGGTCGGAATCGGGCTGTTCTACACCTTCGTCTCCTGGATGACCGTCGCGGCCAGCGGTGTCAGGGCACCCGAGATCGCGGCCAAGGAGTTCGCCGGGGTCTTCTTCAACCCCACCCGGGAACTCATCGGCGTGTGGGCCGTCGACCTGTTCAAGATCCTGATCCTGACCGGGTCGTTCGCCTGCTCGATGGCCTTCCACAACTGCGCCTCGCGCTACCTGTACGCGCTCGGCCGTGAGGACCTGATCCCCGGCACCGCCCGCACCCTCGGGCGCACCCACGCCAAGCACGGCTCCCCGCACATCGCCGGCTTCGTGCAGACCGCCGTCTCGGTCGTGCTGGTCCTCGCGTTCTTCATCGGCGGCATGGACCCCTACGTGCACATGTACACGCTGCTCGCCGTGCTCGGCACGCTCGCGATCCTGGTCGTCCAGTCGCTGTGCTCGTTCTCGGTGATCGGCTACTTCCACGTCAAGAAGAAGCACCCGGAGACGGCCAACGTCTGGCGCACGCTGGTCGCCCCCCTGGCCGGAGGGCTGGCGATGCTCTACGTGGTCTTCCTGCTCTTCCAGAACCAGGAGGCCGCCGCCGGAGACGCGTCCAAGACACTGCTGTTCAGGCTCATCCCGTGGATCGTGGTCGGCTTCGCCGTCGCCGGCGCCGCCCTCGCTCTCTACCTGAGGGCCAGAAAGCCACTCAAGTACGACATCATCGGGCGCATCGTGCTGGAGGAGACCGTCGAGCGCGACTGACGACATCGAGGACCGGGTCGCCGCCGCCGAAGGAGAAATCGAATGATCATCTCGTACGACCTCGATCCGGACGCCGATCCGGCGGGCCTCACCTACACCTTCGGCGGCACCGCGCCGGTGATGTCGGTGCGGCCCGGTACGGTCCTGTCGACCTGGACCCGTGACTGCTTCGCGGGGCGGGTCACCTCGGTGAGCGACCGGGTCTCCGAGGTCTGCGATCCGCGGTTCATCAACCCGCAGACGGGCCCCTTCTACGTGGAGGGGGCCGAGCCCGGCGACACGCTCGCGGTCCACTTCGTCAGCGTCGAGCCGAGGGAGGCGCGGGGCGTCAGCACGACCGTCCCCTTCTTCGGCTCGCTGACCGGCACCGGGACGACGGCCCTGCTGCACGAGGCGCTGCCCGAGCGCACGTGGATCTACGAGATCGACAGGGAGGCCAGGCTCGTCCGGTACAGCGCGCTCGACTCCCCGTACGAGGTGGACCTGCCGCTCGACCCGATGCACGGCACGGTCGGCGTCGCCCCAGCACTCGGCGAGGTCCGCAGCTCCCTGACGCCCGGCGACTGGGGCGGCAACATGGACACCCCGGAGATGCGCGCCGGCATCACCTGCTACCTCGGGGTCAACGTCGAGGGCGCGATGTTCTCGTTCGGTGACGGTCACGCCCGGCAGGGAGAGGGCGAGACCTGCGGGGTGGCCGTCGAGACGGCCATGGACACCGTGGTGATCATCGACCTGATCAAGGGTGCCCCCTGCGCCTGGCCCCGGCTGGAGAGCGACGACTTCATCATCACCACCGGCTCGACCAAGCCCCTGGAGGACGCCTTCCGGATCGCGCACGCGGAGATGACGAAGTGGCTGGCGGCGGAGACGGGCCTGTCCCTGCTCGACGCCTACCAGCTGGTCTCGCAGGCCGTCCTCACCCCGGTGGCCAACGTGGTCGACACCGTCTACACGATGACCGCGAAGCTGCCGAAGGCCGTGCTCAAGGGCGTCATGCCGATGGGCGGCACCCACGCCCGCCTGCGGGCGATGGCGGCGGCGCTGTAACGGGCCCCGCGAACGGTGGCGCCCGGCTTCGTCCAGACCGACATGACCAACGAGCACCTGAAGTCGCCACGGGGTGACGCGGTGCGCGCCCAGAGCCCGTTCGGCCGGGTGGGCCTGCCCGAGGAGATCGCCGCCGCCGTCCTCTACCTGGCCTCCCCCGCGGCCGAATGGACCAGCGGCACCATCATCGACCTCAACGGGGCCTCCTACCTGCGGACCTAGGCGCCCTGGACGCACACCCGCCCCCGGCGGCGGGCGAGGCGGCGTCCCTGTCCCGGCGGCGATACGTAAACCGCCCGATGTACGAAATAGGCGGAGGTTCTACCGTCTGCGGCGTCGAGAGCCCTTTCAGGGAAGGTGAGCCCATGCGCGTGCCGACCGTCCTCCTCTCCGTCTTACTCCCCGCCGTCCTCCTGGCCACCACCGCCGCGACGCCCTCCGCGGCGAGCGCCGCCGCCGGGGCCAAACCGCCGCCGAGTCCGGTGAAGGTCGTTTACCAGCGAGCGTCCTTCCACTCCGGCACCGCCGAGGGCGTGACCGCCGGTCGCGGCCTCGCCTTCGCCTCCCCTGTGGGGACGACCTCCTACACCGACGCGCTCGGCACCAAGGACTGGGAGTACGCCCGCTGGACCGGCAAGGAGCGGCGGATCGGCTTCGCCGCCACCGAGCTGGTCGCCTCCTGGACGGCGGACACGCCGCCCGGGAGCTGGCTGCAGGTCGAGATGCGCGGCCGCCACACGGCCGGGCTGACCAAGTGGTACGTGATGGGCCGCTGGGCCTACGGCGAGTCCGACATCCGCCGCACCTCGTTGCCGGGCCAGCGGGACGCCGACGGCACCGTCTCCGTCGACACCTTCGTCGCCGCGGCGGGCAAGGCCATCACCGCGTACCAGCTGCGGGTCACGCTGCATCGCACGCCGGGCTCGGCGGTGATCCCCGAGGTCAGGACCCTCGGCGCGATGGCCTCCGCCGTACCGGAACGCGCCACCGTGCCGGTCAGCCCCTCGGGCGGCGCGTGGGGAACCGAGCTGAACGTGCCCCGCCGCTCCCAGAACGTCCACCGCGGCCACTACCCCGAGTGGGACGGCGGCGGCGAGGCGTGGTGCAGCCCGACGTCGACCACCATGGTCCTCGGTTACTGGGGCAGGTGGCCGAGCGCCGAGGACACCTCCTGGGTCGACCCGTCCGACCCGAACCCCGAGGTCGACTACGCCGCCCGGTACACCTACGACCACGCCTACCAGGGTGCGGGCAACTGGCCCTTCAACACCGCCTACGCCGGCCGCTACGGCCTGGAGGGCTTCGTGACCCGGCTGCGGTCGCTCACCGAGATGGAACGCCTGATCAAGGCCGGCATCCCGGTGATCACCTCCCAGTCGTTCCAGGAGAGCGAGCTGCCCGGCGCCGGCTACGGCACCAACGGCCACCTCATGGTGATCATCGGCTTCACCGCCACGGGCGACGTGATCGCCAACGACCCGGCCTCGCCGAACAACGACGCCGTACGCCACGTCTACCCGCGAGCCAACTTCGAGAACGTCTGGCTCCGCAGCACCGGCAGCGGCGGCATCGTCTACGTCATCCATCCGCCAGGGCACAAGCTGCCCAGGACCACACCGGGGCTGCCCGCCAACTGGTGACCCCTTCCGGGTGCGGCGGCCCCTCCGGGGTTCGCCGCACCTCGGCCCCCAAACCGCGGTCCGGTCACGGGCCAAGCGGTCGCCGGCGGCCAACGGCGCCGAGGTCACCGCGAGGAACGACCCGATGGTGCACGACAGCGAGGCCACCGCGTGACTCAGGCCGTACCCGTACAGCCGGCTTCCCTTTGAGCTACAACTGACGCAGCACCTGCATGGCGTCCTTCTCAATGCGCCGCAGCTGAACGAACGGACCTTTCCCGCCACCCTGGACGAGTTGCTGGCCGAGTGCGCGGCCAACGGGCAGCACCGTTCCACCCCGCTGATCCTGCAGTACGGCCCTGGTGACTACGCGTGCCTGCACCAGGACATCTACGGCGTCTTCCCGCTGCAGATTGCCATCATGCTCAATCAGCCTGGCGAAGACTTCACCGGTGGGGAGAACAGGCTGGGGGTTGTCGCGGGCACTCGCCGAGGCCCCGCAGCCGCCGGACGGCGGGCATCGGCGCTCCTCAGTCCAGTATGAAGGTGCCGCCTGCGGTCGTCGCCAGGTCCGTTCCGAGGGCGGCTGCCGGTGTCCAGGACCCGGGCCTGCCGACGCCACGGGCCAGCAGTTCGGTGACGGTGGCGGTGACGTCGGCCGTGAAGTCCATGCCGTCGCCGGCGCGGAGCCATCCCTCGTGCCGGGTGCCGTCCGTCCACTCGACGACGGCGTGCCCCCAGGAGTGCTTGCGCGGACGGGGTGCGGCCTTCACCGGGACCCGGCCGAGCCGGTCGACGGCGAGGCGTCGCAGCGCCGGAACGGACAACAGGCGGCCGAGCAGCGGGAGCAGGGCACCTATCAGCGGAGCGGTCGGCGCGAGAGCGGAAGTGGGGGTGACGAACGGTGCTCCGCTCACCGCATGCGCCGCGATGAGCTCGCCGGACGAGACACCTGCCGACTTCGCCGACTCCCCGTCCGGGAAGGTGAGTTGCTGCGGGTCGGCGCCGAGGCGCGACGTCATCAGCCGCCCGTTCTCGTACCGCCGTCCGCCGGCGGTGAGCACGTCCACGATGCTGGCCGCCAAGGCGGCACCGAGGACGCCCGCCTCGACGGCCACCGAGGCCACGGCGTCGACCCGCACCCGGTGCGGCGTGGGCCGGCCTTCGCACAGCTTCGCTACCACAGCCTCCGTCGCCAGCACGCCGAATCCGGCGCCGGTGACCAGGGTGCTGCCCGCCCGCACCGCTTCGTCGTGCAGGGCGAGCAGCCGGTTCACGGCGACCACGTCGTTGGCTTGGTCGACGTAGTGGCCGCCGGGCATGCAGGCACGGGCGATCACCGGTGCCGTGGTGGCGAAGGCGCCCATCGTGTTCACCACCACCCGCGGGCGCTCCCGGACGATCTCGTCCGCGATCCGCTCAGCCGAGTCGGCGACGACGACCTTCGCGTCCCCGGGCAGACCGGCTTCGGCCCCGGCGGCGGCCAGCCGCTCCCGGCTGCGCCCGACCGGCACGACCGTCAGCCCCCGCGCGGCCAGTCGCGCGGTCACGCCCCGGCCCACACGGCCGGTCGCCCCGACTATCCATACCTCGTCGTTCGTCCTGCTCTCGCCTGTCGTCCCGCCGGTCCCGCTGGTCTCAGTCATGCGAACGTCACCCTGCCTGCTCCGGGCCGCACCGGGGACGGGCGCCCCCAGTGATGACACAGTGTGTCGTGAGTACAGGCTAGCACTGACGACACAGTGGGACATCACCTGTTACAGTCAACCTATGGCGAGGTGGGATCCGGGTGCCGAGGAGCGCCTGAAGCGGGCGGCTATCGAGCTGTACCTGGAGCGCGGCTACGACAACGTGACGGTGACCCATATCGCCGAGCGGGCCGGACTCACCCGGCGCTCCTACTTCCGCTACTTCCCGGACAAGCGAGAGGTCCTGTTCGCCGGCTCAGAGCGCCTGCCCCCGGCACTGGCGGAGGCAGTCCTAACGGCAGACCCGAACGCGACTCCGCTCGCTGCCGCCCTGGATGCGCTGGCGCGAGTCGGCGCCCAGCTCGTCGAGCACGTGGACGGCGCAGCGGAGCGCCGGGCGGTGATCGACGCCAGCCCGGAGCTGCAGGAGCGCGAACGGACCAAAACGGCCGCGATCACCGAGGCGATCCGCGACGCCCTGAAGCAACGCCAGGTGAACGCCGGGACGGCCGAATTGGTCGCGCAGCTCGCCACGGTGGCCTTTCAGAACGCCTTCCGGCTCTGGATCGAGACCACAGGGCATGCGAGTTTTGGCAGCTGCCTGCACACGGTGACCGACGAACTGCGAGCCGCCCTCGCCGGGATGTGAGAAGGACGTCTGCCCAGTGCCATAACTGATCGCTTCAGGGCGGGGCCGACGTCTCCACCTGCCCAACTTCTTGACCACTGCCGCCGAACCCTTGTAAAGCACCAGAGTGGCCAACTGGTATGCACAGTCATAATCTCACAGAGCGTCACCGCTCGTTGCCGTCAACAGCTCAGTGACGCTCTCATCGACCGCGAGATCCGCCTGAACGTGGACGGCCTCGTCTTCGACCCCGCCAACGAAGCCGGGCGCAGCGTCTTCGACACCTACCTCCTCGCCGCCGACTGCCACACCGAACTCGCCCAGCAGCGCGGCCGCGACACACCGGGTGCAGATGCGCGCAGCAGCTGAATGCGCCTCCTGAAAGGCTTCGACCGCATCGTCGACGCGCAACACGGTGAGCGCGCCGCTGGTGTTCGGCGAAGGCGCGCACCGGGCCGGGCATGGTGCCGGTGGGCACGAAGGCCGAGCTGAGGAACGGCAGGAAGATTAGCGGGCCGAGCAGCGCTCGGTCCGCGAAGCCGGCTAGGGCGTCATGGTCGGGGTGGTGGCGGGGGTGCGGAGGGCGTCGGTGAGGACGCTTCTGGCCTGGCGGACGACGGCCTCGTCGACGAAGCGGCCGTCCGGGAGGGCCACGGCGCCGACTCCGGCCGCCGCGACGACCTCGTTGGCCGCCGTGACCTCCTCTTCGGTCGGGCGGTAGGCGGCCTCGATGACCGGGAGCTGGGCCGGGTGGATGGCGGCCCGGCCGCGAAAGCCCATGGAACGGCCGACCCGGCACGACTCGGCCAGGCCTTCCAGGTCGTGGAAGTCGGTGTAGACCGACTGGACGGGCGCGGGCAGCCCGGCCGCGCGGGCGGCGACGACCAGCCGCGACCGTGCCCAGGCCAGCCCCGCCTCGTCGCTGACGCCCAGGTCGGCGCGCAGGTCCGCCTCGCCCAGGCCGACGCTCGCCACCGCCGGGTCGGCCGAGGCGATCTCGTAGGCCCGTTCGAGGCCGAGGGCCGAATCGATGAGCGGGTGCAGCGCGACGCCCGGCACGGCCTTGGCGACGTCGCGAACGTCGACGGCCGACTCGACCTTCGGCACCCGGATGCCGGCCGTGCCCGAGCACAGCGCGCCGATGGCCCGCAGGTCCGCCTGGCCGCAGGCCGTGCGCACGTCGTTGATCCTGATCTGGACGCGCGGCTGCGGGGAGGCGAGCAGCCCCACGACCTCCGCCCGCGCCTGGACCTTGGCGTCCGCCGCGACGGCGTCCTCCAAGTCGACGATCACCACGTCGGCGGTCCCTGCCAGTGCCTTGGCCACCAGCGCCGGCCTGTCGGCGGGCGCGTACAGGAAGGTCAGCACGACCCCACTCCCCTCGCGAATACGTACAGAAAGATCAGCACGG
>NZ_JBFBIK010000065.1:0-27130 GCF_040685555.1 Sphaerisporangium sp. NPDC088356 | reverse complement strand
GCACGGCACCGCTCCGCTCGCGGGCACGTGCGGGAAGGCCGGCACCGCTCCGCTCGCGGGCACGTGCGGGAAGGCCGGCACCGCTCCGCTCGCGGGCGCGCGCGGGAGACGCCAGTCCCCTTGTGGGCGGGTGCGGGGTGGCCGGTGGGGCGTACGCCGGTGGGGCGTACGTCATCAGACCACGCCCTTCTCGCGCAGGGCTTCGATGTCGGAGGGCGAGTACGCGGGCCTGCCGACCAGGCGCATGACCCGCTCGGCGATGTTCTGCGCCGAGGTCGACACCGCCACCCAGGAGCCGTCCGCGCACCAGTAGGTGTTGCGCGGCGCGTTGTTGACCGAACGGTTGCCGGTGCGCGGCGGCACGATCCCGAGCTGGTCGTAGATCGTCGGCTGCGCCCCGAGCACCGTGAGGATGGGCTCGATGATCGACATGTCGACCACCTGCCCAGCGCCGGTGGATTCACGCGCGCGAAGCGCGGCCATCACGGCGTAGGCGGCCCGCGAGGGATCCGGCTTGGCCGGATGCTCGACCTTGACGACCTCGGCGCCAAAGTCGCCGAAGTCGCCGAAGTCGCCGAAGTCGCCGAAGTCGCCGAGCAGCATCGCCGCCATCGGTCCGGCGAACAGCGTCGCGAGGTCGAGCACACGGACGCCTTCGAGGGCTTTCATCGGGGTTCCTCCATCAGTGCCGCGTCGATCTCGGCGCGGGTGGGCATCGACGTGCTGGCGCCCTCGCGCCGCACCGACAGGGCCGCCGCCGTGGCGGCGAACCGCAGGGCCTCCGCCCGCGGCCTTCCCTCGGCCCGCGCCACGGCCAGCGCGCCGACGAAGGTGTCCCCCGCCGCCGTGGTGTCGACCGCCTTCACCGGTACGGCGGGCACGCGCAGCCGCTCGCCGGAGCGCGAGCCGTACAGCGCACCCTCCCCGCCGAGGGTGATCACGGCTTCGGGGACGAGGTCCAGCAGCGCCTCGAGTGCCTCGCCGGGGTCGGCGAGGCCGGTGATGGCCTCGGCCTCGTGCTCGTTGGGCACGATCAGGCCGACGGCGGCCAGCAACTCGCGTGGCAATTCCTGAGCCGGGGCGGGGGTGAGGATCACGGGGACCTCGGCCTGGCGGGCCGCCGCCACCACGGCCTCCATGGGCAGTTCGAGCTGGAGCAGCAGCGCGTCCGACCGGGCGATGACGGCGAGGTCGTCCTGCGAGACGCCGGTCACGGTGCCGTTCGCGCCGGGGACCACGATGATCGAGTTGCCGCCCTCGTCGTCGACGACGATGTGGGCGATGCCCGAGGAGCCCGGCACGACCCGGAGGCGGCTCACGTCGACGCCCGCCGACTCCAGCGTCTCGCGCATGACCGGCCCGAAGGCGTCGTCCCCCACCGCGCCGACGAACGCGACCCCGGCGCCGGCGCGGGCCGCCGCGATGGCCTGGTTGGCGCCCTTGCCGCCGGGGACCGTGCTGAACGCCCGGCCGGTCACCGTCTCGCCGCGTTTGGGGGCGGTCGCGGTGTAGGCCACCAGGTCCATGTTGGCGCTGCCGAAAACCGAGATCATTCTCTGTCCCCTCCCACACAAGCCACCCGTTCTCTGTCCCCTCCCACACAAGCCACCCGGCGACCGTCCGACCACCGGGAAACCGAGATCATCGTCTGTCCTCTCGCACGCCCGGCACCCAGGGACGTGACCCCCGGGGTATCGGGATCATGATGCCGTGTCGCGGGTCACGGGGCGGCGACCGCGAGGGTGCGCCGGGTGAGCTCGTCGAAGCCGATGCCGTCGAAGCCTCTCATGCTGCTGGCCAGCCGGTTCTCCAGCGCCCACTCGGCAGGGATCCGGGAGGCGCCGAGCAGCCCGCCCGCGATCGATCCCACCGTCGCCCCCGCCGAATCGGTGTCGCATCCTCCGGCGACCGCCCCGGCTATCGAGGCGTTCGCGCCGGGCGACCCGCTCACCCCGGGCACGCTGGTGGGTCCGCTGTCCACCAAGGCGCAGCTCGACCGCGTCAGCTCTTACCTCGACATCGCCCGCGAGGAGGGCGCCAACGTGGTGACCGGCGGTGAACGCCTCGGTGACCACGGATACTTCTTCGCCCCCACCCTCCTCGGCAACGTCCGCCCCGACATGCGCGTGGTCCGCGAGGAGATCTTCGGCCCCGTCGGCGTGCTGACCACCTTCACCGACATCGACGACGCCATCGCCCAGGCCAACGACAGCACACCACTCACTACCGGCCCACCCCACCACCTCCTCACCGTGTGAGGCGTGGCGTCTAGCGGATCCCTGCTGGGAGGTCGCGTTGCCAGACGTCGATGGCGAGCACCGGGCGCATGCCGACGGACAGGTACAGATCGAGCGCCGGGGTGAGGTTGCCGGCGTCCACGTGCAGGTAGGTGCCGGTCCTCCCCCGGCGGGCGTCGGCGGCGAAGGCGCGCTTGAGCAGCAACCGGCCGAGCCCCCTGCCGCGAAACCCGGGCAGCACCGACAGGATGCGCACGTACCCGCAGTTCTCGTCGCTGACGAACATGTCGCTCCCGAGCAGCATCGCCGCAGGCCTGCCGTCCACCTCGGCGACGAGGAGCTGCGACCAGTCGTGGGTGCTGGAGGACTCGAAGTCCTCCCTCCACCGGTCGTACTCCTTCGGGACGAACCCGAAGTGCCGGGCGAAGCCCTCCTGGTGGATCCGGTGGGCGGCCCGCGTCAGCTCCTCGGACCCGGCCGCCTGGCGGACGGTCACGCCGGGCAGGGACCCCGGGTCCACCTCGGCGTGATCGGCCCTCAGCCGGTGGAAGCTGGTCGCGGCCTCGAAACCGTGCTCCTTGGCCAGCGCCCGCTTGGCGTCGTCCTGCCGGTAGATCCCGATGCCGGCCACCGCGTGCGGGTGCCCTGCCTCGGCGGCCAGCTCGCGGGCGCGCCGCAGGACGGTGTCCCACAGCCAGGGGGTCACCGCCTCGTCCCGGGAGAGGATCTCGATGTCGACGCTGTCGCCGTCGCCCCGGCGCGTGGCGTAGCCCCAGCCCACCAGGGCGGGCTCCCCGCCGCGCCGGTACACCAGCCAGCCGTCGCGGCCGAGGTCGAAGCCGGGCTCGGCCAGACCGTCGGCCACGTCGTCCTCGGTCATGTCGGGATGGCCGAGCACCTCG
This sequence comes from Sphaerisporangium sp. NPDC088356, assembly GCF_040685555.1. Taxonomy (NCBI): domain Bacteria; kingdom Bacillati; phylum Actinomycetota; class Actinomycetes; order Streptosporangiales; family Streptosporangiaceae; genus Sphaerisporangium; species Sphaerisporangium sp. NPDC088356. Next base: position 23,991 of record NZ_JBFBIK010000065.1, on the reverse strand, counting down.
GTGTCACAGGCCGCCACCAGCTCGTGGATGACCGGCACGTCCGCCACCGCCGGCCGCCTGATGTCGTACGCGTCCATGACCGCGTCGTGGTGGTTGTCGTTCACGCCTCAGTTCTAGGGCCGGCCACTTGCACGGCACTGAGCCGGGACTTGGCGGAGCCCCCGCCTGGGGGATGATGGCGTCCATCGGGATCAATCATGAGCGGAGACAGGCATGGAACTGCGGGAGTTCTTCGAGCACTTGTCCGGCGCCCGGCGGGTGTACGGCGAGCCGTACGAGAGGGACGGCTCCACGGTCATTCCGGCGCTCTCGGTGCGCACCGCGGGCGGCTTCGGCACCGGCGAGGTGAAGGACCGGGTGTCCAGCGGCGCGGGAGGGGGCGGAGCGGCGACGGCCCGCCCCGTCGGCGCGTACGTCGTCAGGGACGGCAAGGTGTCGTGGGAGCCCGCCATCGACGTGAACCGCATCGTACTCGGCGGGCAGATCCTCCTGGGGCTCGCGCTGATCGTGTACGCGCTGCGCTCCGGCACGCGACCTGAAGGCCGTCGTGGGCGCTGACGGGCGCGACTAGTCTTGGCAGGCATGGCCCGCACCCGCCTCTACCGCGACGGCGTCCTGGAAGCCGAGGGCTTCCCGATCGCCGACGTCTCCGAGTACATCAAGGATCCCTCGGCGACCGTGTGGTTCGACCTGCTCGCCCCCACCCCTGAGAAGCTCGCCGTCATCAGCGAGGAGCTCGGGCTGCACCCCCTCGCGGTCGAGGATGTGCTGCACCCTCATCAAAGACCCAAGCTCGACGTCTACGACAGCCATCTGTTCATCACCATGTACGTCGTCAAGCTCGCCGACGACACGGATCTCAAGCTCACCGAGGTGTCGGTCTTCGTGACCAAGAACGCCCTGGTGACCGTCCGGTCCGACGACACCTGTGACATCGACTCCGTGGTCGCGCGCTGGGACGCCAGCCCCACGCTGGCCAGGTACGGCGTGGCGTTCCTTCTCCACGGCCTCCTCGACTATGTCGTGGACGGTCACTTCGATGTCGCGCAGACCCTCGACGACCGGGTCGAGTCGCTGGAGGAGGAGCTGTTCACCGAACGGCCCGGCGACGTACGGAGCACGCAGCGCAAGATGTTCGACCTGCGCAGGACCACGGTGCGGTTCCGCAGGGTCGTGGCGCCGATGCGCGAGGTGGTGAACTCCCTCATCCGCCGCGACCTTCGCGTGGTGGCTCCGGAGATGGCGCCCTACTACCAGGACGTCTACGACCACGTGCTGCGGGTCTCCGACTGGACCGAGTCGCTGCGCGAGCTGGTGGGCAACGTCTACGAGACCCACCTGAACCTTCAGGGCAACCGGATGAACGACATCATGAAGCGAGTGACGAGCTGGGCCGCCATCATCGCGGTCCCCACACTGATCACCGGCTTCTACGGACAGAATGTGCCCTTCCCCGGTTTCTCGCAGCCGCTCGGGTTCTGGACCTCCTGCGTCACCATCGTCGTGGCCTCCTCGGTCCTCTACCGCGTCTTCCGCAAGAACGACTGGATCTGACGCCTTCGGCACCCGGCGCGGTACCGGGGCTCAGGCGCGGCCGGCGGCCTCGTCGACCCAGCCGCCGGCGAGCACCACGTCGCGCAGCAGGGAGCCCGCGCCGATGATGGCCGCGTTCGGCCCGGCCCGCGTCGCGTCGATCTTCAGGTCGCGGGTGGCCAGGGGCAGGCAGCGCTCGTACACCGCGCCCCTGACCGCGGCGATGAGCTGCTCGGCGGCCGACAGGCTGCCCCCGATCACCACGGCGTCGGGGTTGAAGAAGTTGACGAGCGCGGTGAGCACGTCGCCGATGAGCCGCCCGGCGCCGCGTACGAGGTTGGTGGCCTGCGGGACGCCGTCGGCCGCGAGGGCGGCGATGCGGGCGGGGTGGTCGACCTCGATGCCCTGCTCGGCGAGGGCGGCCATCAGCGCGGCGCCGCTGGCGTAGGCCTCCAGGCAGTCGGAGTGGCCGCAGGAGCACATCACCGACCTGTCCGCACGCACGCGGACGTGGCTGATGTCGCCCGCCGCCCCGCGCCCCCGGTGCAGCCGCCCGTCGGCGATGATGCCGCACCCGATGCCGGTGCCGACCTTGAGGACCATGAGGTTCTCGCAGCCGGGCCAGGCGAGGTACTCGCCCGCCGCCATCAGGTTGGCGTCGTTCTCGACCAGGATCGGGACGCCGAACCGGCCGGCCAGGTGGGCGGCGACGGGGTACTCGTTCCAGCCCGGCATGCGTGAGGGCGAGATGACCGTGCCGTCGGCCGGGTCGACCGGGCCGGGGACGCCGATGCCGACCCCCCGCACCGGGAGGCCGCCGCCCCGCGCCGCGACGAGCTCCTCCAGCCGGGTCGCGAGCCAGTCGAGCGTGGGACGCGCTCCCGCCCCTGTGTCGCAGGCGTGCTCCACGATGGCCAGGGGCGTGCCGCTGAGGTCGACCAGGCCGAGCCTCGCGTGGTGGCTGCCGAGGTCGGCGACGGCGAGCAGCCCTGCCCGGGGGGCGAGCGTGAGACGCCGGGGACGCCGGCCGCCCCTGGACAGGCCCGCGCCCTCCTCCTGGAGCAGGCCCGCGTCGATCAATTCCTCCACGCGCAGCGACACGCTCGACGGGGCGAGGCCGGAATGCCTGGCGAGTTCGGCGCGTGACTCGGCGTGGCCCAGGGCGACGAGACGGAGGAGCTCACCTTTGCCTGACACAGGGAGATGCATACCACGTCATGACCTACTACGACAATCAATTGACTTAGGCCGACATCGACCTCTATCGTCCGTAAAAATTCGATTCCGAATGAAGTTAGATCGTAAACGACGAGAATGGAGTTGGTGATGGTGCATGCTCCCGCACTGTCACGCTCGCGCCGCGCGGCGCTGACCGTGGTGACCGTGGTGTCGCTGGCCGGGGCGGCCGCCTGTTCGGGAAGCGGCGGCTCGGCCGCGGTGCCTCCCGGCGCTCCTGGTGACGGGGGTGCGACAACCTCCGACGCCTTCGCCGACGCGCCCGTCGCCGCGGCCTCGGAGATCCTGCCCGGGTCGACGATGGAGAAGATCAAGAAGCGGGGCGAGCTGATCGTCGGCGGCTCGCTCGACGCGCCGCTGCTCTCCCAGCAGAACCCGGTGACGGGTCAGATCGAGGGCTTCGACGCCGACCTCGGCAAGCTGCTGGCGAAGTACATCATCGGCGCGCCCAAGGTGAAGATCGTGAACGCCGCCTCGGAGACGCGGGAGGCGCTGCTGTCCAACGGCACCGTCGACGTGGTGTTCCAGACCTACACGATCACGCCGGAGCGGGCCAAGCAGGTCGCCTTCGCCGGGCCGTACTACACCTCCGGCCTCGCCGTGGCGGTCAAGAAGGGCACCACCGGGATCACCAAGCCCGAGGACCTCGACGGCAAGACGGTCATCGCGGGCGCCAACACCCCGGCCATCCCGGCCATCAAGAAGGCCGCCCCCAACGCCAAGATCGTCACCTTCGGCAGCGACCCCGAGTGCGTCCAGGCGCTCAAGCAGGACCGCGGCGTCGCCTACGTCCAGGACCAGTCGCTGCTCGTCGCCGACGGCAAGAGCGACCCCGAGCTGCAGGTGGTCGGCGAGCCGTTCACGACCGACCCGTACGGCATCGGCCTCAAGCACGGCGACGACCAGATGAAGAAGTTCGTCAACGACTGGCTGAAGAAGGCGCAGGACGCCGGCCTGTGGCAGCGGGCGTGGAAGAACTCGATCGGCACGGTCGTGCAGGGCGAGGCGCCCACGCCGCCGGCCATCGGTTCGGTCCCGGGCTCGTAGGGCCGACATCCCCGATGGACGCACTGTCCGGCAACCTCCCGGCACTGTGGGACGGCCTGCTCGTCACCCTGCGGCTCACGCTGCTCGCGTTCGCGGGCGCGTCCGTGGTGGGCGTCCTGGTCGCGACGGCCCGCGTCAGCCCGGTGCCCGTGCTGCGCGCCGCCGGGACGGTCTACGTCGAGACGCTGCAGAACATCCCCCTGCTGGTGCTGCTGATCCTGGCGGTCTTCGGGCTACCGGAGATCGGCGTCCAGGCCGGGCTGTTCACGACCGCCGTGGTGGTGATCGCGCTGTACCAGGCCGCGTACGTGGCCGAGGCGCTGAGGTCGGGGGTCAACTCGGTCCCCGCCGGGCAGGGCGAGGCGGCACGGGCCCTCGGGCTCGGCTTCACCGGGTCGCTGCGGTACGTGGTGCTGCCGCAGGCGCTCGGCACGGTCGTCCAGCCGCTCGGCAACATCTTCATCATGCTCACGATGAACACCGCTCTGGCGGCGGCGGTCGGCGTGGTCGAGCTGACCGCCGCCGCCAACCGGGTGAACCTCGTCGAGGCGCAGCCGATCCCCATCTTCGTCGGGGCCGGCGTGGCGTACATGCTGCTGTCGTCGGTGGTCGGGTTCCTCACCGGCGTGCTGGAACGGAAGCTGGCGGTGGCCCGATGACGCGAAGGAGCGGCCCGAGCCGCCTGCTCTTCGACGAGCCGGGGCCACGCTCGCGGCGCCGTGTCCGCGTCGCCACCGTCGTGTTCGCGCTGGCCGCGCTCGGCCTGGTGGCCCTGGCCGTACGCCAGTTCGCCGCGAACGGGCAGCTCGACGAGGCGCGGTGGCAGCCGTACGCCACCTGGCCGATGTGGCGCTACCTGCTGAACGGGCTCTGGTCGACCGCCCTCGCGGCCGTGGTCTCCGCCGCGCTCGCCATGGCGGGCGGCCTGCTGCTCGCGCTCGGCAGGGTGTCGCCCCGGCGCCCGGTGCGCTGGGCGTCGGCGGCGTACATCGAGGTCGTGCGGACGATCCCGGCGCTGCTGCTCGTCTACGTGGTGCTGTTCGCGCTGCCGAGGTACGGCCTGGACCTGCCGCTGTTCTGGAAGCTCGTGGTGCCGCTGTCGGTGTCGAACGCGGCGGCGTTCGCCGGGATCTTCCGCGCGGGCATCCTGTCCATCGAGCGCGGCCAGACCGAGGCGGGGCTCGCGATCGGGCTCACCGGGGGGCAGACGATGCGGGCGATCGTGCTGCCCCAGGCGGCCCGGCGCGTGCTGCCGTCGATCGTCAGCCAGTCGGTGGGCCTGCTCAAGGACACCTCGCTGGGATTCGTCGTGAGCTACGCCGAGCTGCTGTACAGCGGCAAGGTGCTCGCCAACTACAACCACCTGCTGATTCAGACCTACATCGTCGTGGCGCTGATCTATCTGGTGGTGAACGCGTCGCTGTCCAAGCTCGCCCGCACGCTGGAGGCCCGCCAAGCGCGGGGCGCCCGCCGCGTCAGGGCGGCGGCGGTACCCGAGGCCGCGCTCCATGCCTGACGGCGGCTTCCCACCTCACTTCACGTTCGAGAAAGGCAACCGCATGTACGCCCGTCTGGCCGAGGTGGTCCGGTCCGGCTTCACCGAGAGCGTCCACTTCGGCAGCGTCGCCGGAATCGGACCTGACGGGGCTGTGGCGCTCTCTCTCGGCGCGGTGGACGAGCCGATGCTGCCCCGCTCCTCCGCCAAACCATTCCAGGCCCTGGCCTGCCTCACCTCGGGCGCGGCGCTCTACGGCTCCCGCCTGGCGATCGCGGCGGGAAGTCACACAGGGGAGGACTTCCACGTCGCGCTCGTCGGCGCCATGCTCGACGACGCGGGCCTCGGCCTTTCCGCCCTGGGCTGCCCCGCCGACTGGCCGGAGGACGAGGCCGCGCGGCACGCCCTGATCAGGTCGGGCGAGGACAGGTCCAGGGCGCGCATGAACTGCTCGGGCAAGCACGCGGCGATGCTGCTGGCCTGCGCGGCGTCGGGCTGGGACACCGCGTCCTACCTCACCCCCTCACACCCGTTGCAAAGGCGGGTGCGTTCGGCCGTCGAGAGGCTCTCCGGCGAGAAGAGCCCGCACACGGCCGTCGACGGCTGCGGCGCCCCGCTGTTCGCGATGTCGCTCACAGGGCTCGCGCGGGGGGTACGGGCGCTCGTCACCGCCCCGCGCGACACCCCAGAACGCGCGGTGGCCGACGCCATGCGCTCGTTCCCCGAGTACGTCGGGGGGACCGGGCACCTGAACACCGAGTTGATGCGCGCCCTGCCGGGTTCGCTCGTGAAGGGCGGCGCCGAGGGTGTGCTCGTCGCCGCGACGCCCGAGGGACACGCGGTGGCCGTCAAGGTGGTCGACGGCGGCCCGAGGGCGACCTCCGCGATCGCCCTGGCCGCACTCGCCGAGCTGGGGGCCGACGTCAGCGGTGCCGAGTCGTTCACCACGGTCCCGGTCCTCGGCGGCGGCCGTCCCATCGGCGAGATCCACGCCACCCTCTGACCGGCCGCCTGCCGCCCGGGGAAACCACTACTGCGTTCCAAGGAAGCAAATGAGCCTCACGTACGAGATCTGCGTCGACAGCACCGAGGCGGCCCTCGCGGCCGAGCGGGCGGGCGCGCACCGGGTGGAGCTGTGCGCGGCGCTGTTCGAAGGCGGCATCACGCCGACCATCGGAACGGTCGCGGCGACGCTCGCGGCCGTGTCCGGCATCCGGGTACACGTGATCATCCGGCCGAGGGGCGGCGACTTCATCTTCGACGCCCACGAGGTCGCCGCCATGGAGCGGGACGTTACCGAGGTGCGCGCCGCCGGAGCGCACGGTGTGGTCATCGGCGCCCTGACGCCGCAGGGCACGGTCGACCGGCCGGTGTGCGAGCGGCTCATCGAGGCCGCGGGCGACCTGCCGGTCACCTTCCACCGCGCCTTCGACATGACGGCGAACCCGTACGAGGCGCTCGACACGCTCGTCGACCTCGGCGTGCGGCGCGTGCTCACCTCCGGCCAGGAGGTCTCGGTGCTGGAGGGCGCCCCGCTGATCGCCTCGCTCGTACGGCATGCCGGCGACCGCATCATCGTGATGCCGGGCGGAGGCGTCACCGAGCGGAACATCGGGCGCATCGTCGCGCAGACCGGGGTCAGCGAGATCCACTTCGCCGCGCTCACCGGCGAGCCCAGCCCGGCCGTGCACCGGAACCCGCGTCCCTTCATGGGCGGCGAGCTGCGGCAGCCGGAGTACCTCAGGCAGGTCACCTCGGCCGCCCTGATCTCGGAGATCATCGGGGCGACGTCCGCCTGACCCCGGCTCCTGGCGAGGGTGGGCCCTACCGGACCGTAGGGCCGCTCGCCGGTCTCTCAGCCGGTGCAGGTGCTGGAGTCGCCGAGGCTCACCATCGCCTGGTAGACCTCCTCGGGACGCATGGGCGGCTCGGGGAGCGGGCGGGCGCGGGCGGCGCGGAAGGCGTCGAGCATCAGCCCGAGATGGCGACGCCACGCGGCGGGGCAGACCTCGCTGGTCGCCTCGCTGATGCGGGTGTGGGCCCAGATGACGAGCGCCAGATCCTCCACGGTGACGTCCGGCCGGACCGCGCCCTCCCGCTGCGCCCGCTCGACGATGCGGCGGCTCAGCTCGTTGATGTGGCCCTGGGTGCGTTCCATGCAGGCCGCGTGGGGGAAGCGCATGGACGCCAGATCGTTGAAACCCCGGTCGTGCGCCTGCAGCTCGCAGAGCTTCTCCAGGTAGAAGGCGAACGCCTCCCACGCGTCATCCATGTCGAGCGCCTGCTCCGCGCTCTCGAGCCAGGTGCGCAGCTTGCCGACGAATATCGCCTCGACGAGGTCCATGCGGGTGGGGAAGTTGCGGTAGAGCGTGCCGATGGCGACACCGGCCTGCCTGGCGATCTGTTCCAGGGGAGCGTCGAGCCCTTCGGAGGCGAAGATCGAGCGGGCCGCGTCGACGAGCGCGTCGCGGTTGCGTTGCGCGTCGCGGCGCAGGGGCCGGGCGGCCTTGGTGGACGTGAGCTCCTCGGACGACATCTCCCTAGTGTAACGAACTTGAGGGCTACCTCGACTTCTGTGCTACGCTCGCGAGTCGAGGTGACCCTCGACTTGCCGATACGGCATTCCGTACCAGGTCAGAGCCGTCTCGACTTCCCTCAGGTGGTGACGGCCGGGCCCACCTGTGCGGCATGCCCTCACTACCCGGCCCTCGAAGGAGACCCTGTGAACGTCTTCCTGTGGATACTTCAGGTGCTTCTCGCCCTGGCATTCGGCATGGCCGGTGTCCTGAAGACCACTCAGCCCAAGGAAAAGCTCGCCGCGAACATGGGGTGGGTCGAGGACTACTCCGCCGGGATGGTGAAGTTCATCGGCGCAGTGGAGTTCCTGGCCGCGCTCGGGCTGATCCTCCCCGCCGTCACCGGCATCGCCACCTTCCTCACCCCGCTGGCCGCCACCGGCCTCGCGCTCATCATGATCGGCGCGATCGTCGTCCACGTGAAGCGCAACGAGATCCAGAGCGTGGTCGTCAACGTCGTCCTGCTGATCCTCTCCGCCCTCGTCGCCTGGGGCCGCTTCGGGCCCTACCACTTCTGACCCACGTCGCCGGCGGGTCTCTCAGGCTGGACCACCCGGGCCGGTGCCGTGTGTTCGGACTCGGATGCCACGGCCGTCCTGGATGGCGTTCCACTCCTCGTCGGTCACCGGTGGGGTGCCGAGCGCATGTGCCGCCTCGTCGAGGTCCTCACGGGTGAGCTGCCAGCCGTGGATGAGACCTTCGGCGCGTCTTCGACGGCTCTCGCTCTCCATGATGAGCGTCACGGCGGCGCGCACGCGCTCCACTGTCATGCGGTTCACCCGGCGCCGATCCGTCGGCCCGTCCGCGTGAGCGCCCCCATCGACGATCACCCGTCCCCCGCGGCGGTTCTCCTGTGCTGCCGAATGCTCATGCACTGAAGTTAGAAATATCGGCAAATAGGTGGCAAGAGAGTTTCGCGTAGTTGCTGGATCCCCGTACGCCCCGCTCCGTGCCGGCGACCTGGCAACCACACCTCGACTGACCGCCGGCAGGGCCCGCACGCCCGTACCGCCTGCTGGAACGGCCACTAGCCTTGCTCGGGGGAGAGGAACTCGAGGCGGTTCTGGTGGCAGTCGGTGACGTAGAACCGCCGGTGGCCGGGGAAACCGTCGTCCCAGACCACCTTGACGCCCCGGCCGGACAGCCGCTCGGCCAGAGCGTCCAGGTCGGCGACGAGGATGCCCGGGTGGGCCTTGCGTGCCGGGCGGAAGTCCTCCTCGACCCCGAGGTGGATCTCCAGATCGTCGGCCCGCACCCATAGCCCGCCCCGGGCGGCGAGCACCGGGGGCTTCCGGATCTCAGTCATGCCGAGCACGTCCACGTAGAACCGCCGGCACACCTCCTCCTCGCCCGGCGGCAGGGCGAGTTGCACGTGGTGCAGTCCGAGGCCGAGGGGCGATCTGGCCGCCTTGGTGTCATAGGGCTGGGTTGCCTGACGCTCGCTCAATGGTCGACGCCTCTGGTGAAGGGGGAACCGTGGCCGGGGATGATCAGGGTGGGGCGCAGCGCCAGCAGGCGCTCGCGTGAGGCTCGCAGCTCACCGAGGTCCTCGGCGAGCGGGTCGTCCTCGGGGCCGTCGGCGTTCCACCACAGGTGCGTGGCTGCCACCAGGCCCTCGTCGGTGTCGGCGAGTGTGGTGATGTCCTGCCGGGTGTGGCCCGGAGTCCGCATCAGGCGCACCGAGGGGGCGACCTGGAATCCGTCCGCGTCGCGGTCCTGCCACAGGTCGTCGCGGTAGATCGCCCAGTGGTCGTGGAAGCGTGCCCTCGGGAACAGGGCCGCGTTCAGGGTGTGGTCGGGATGGTGGTGGGAGAACACCACGTCGGTCACGTCCTCGACCGCGAGGCCAAGGGCCGCGATGGGGTCGAGGATGAGCCGCCGGTCGGCCACCATGCCCGGGTCCACGACGGCGACCACGTCACCGTCGAGGATCAGCGTCACCGTGCCGGCGACCCGCTCGCCGGCGTACCCATTGGTCAGGACATGCACGGTCGCGGTCACGGTCTTCCCTTTCGTTGCGACGGCTCACGGGAGGACCACCGGCCGTCCTTCGGCCGAGCGGCTTTCCCGTTCTAGCACTTCCCCCGCCGGCCGCACCGCCATGCCGCCGGTCCTCACGCGCCGTACGCAGGCATAGAGGGGTTCGTGATGGGATGTCCATTGGGAGGTATTGACATGGACTACATCAGGCTTGGTTCCACCGGTATGAAGGTGTCGCGGATCTGCCTCGGGATGATGAGTTACGGCGACCCGGCCAAGTGGGCGGACTGGGTGCTGGACGAGGAGCGGAGCGAACCCCTGGTACGCAGGGCCGCCGAGGCGGGGATCACCTTCTTCGACACCGCCGACGTCTACTCGGTCGGCAGCAGCGAGGAGGTCACCGGGCGGCTGCTGCGCAAGATCTTCCCCAACCGCGAGGACTACGTGCTCGCCACCAAGGTCTTCTTCCCCGTGGGCCGGGCGGTGAACGACAGCGGCCTGTCGCGCAAGCACATCCACGCCGCGATCGACGCCTCGCTGAGGCGCCTCGGCACCGATTACGTGGACCTCTACCAGATCCACCGCTGGGACGACCACACCCCCATCGAGGAGACCATGGAGGCCCTCCACGACGTCGTCAGGTCCGGAAAGGCCCGCTACATCGGCGCCTCAACCATGTACGCCTGGCAGTTCGCCAAGGCGCAGCACGTCGCCGAGGTCAACGGCTGGACGAAGTTCGTGTCCATGCAGAACCACTACAACCTTCTTTACAGGGAGGAGGAGCGGGAGATGGTCCCGCTCTGTGTGGACCAGGGGGTCGGGCTGATCCCGTGGAGCCCGCTGGCGCGCGGCCTGGTGGCACGGGCGGGCTCGGATGAGCAGAGCACGACCCGCGCGGGCTCCGACGAGCGGATCACCGCGCTCTACGGCGGGCCGGGTGACGCGGCGATCCTCGACCGGGTCGCCCAGATCGCCGCCGAGCGCGACGTCCCGCCCGCGCAGGTGGGCCTCGCCTGGCTGCTCGCCCAGCCCGGTGTGAACGCGCCGATCGTCGGGGCCACCAAGGAGCGCCACCTGGACGACGCGGTCGCGGCCGTGGGCCTCACCCTGTCGGACAAGGAGCTCGCCTCGCTCGCCGAGCCGTACGTGGACCGCCCGGTGGCCCACTAGCCATACCCTGATCGACGCCCCTCGGCCTCGATAGGCTGAGGGGCATGGGTCGGGCGAATGACGAAGCGGCGGCGGCGCTCGAGGAGTATGCCGAGCTGTTCGCGATGAACGGCGGCGACGCCTTCCGGGTGCGCAGCTACCAGAAGGCCGCCAAGGCCATCGCGGGGTTTCCCGAGGACATCTCGCAGGTGGACGTCCGCAAGGTGCCGGGCGTGGGCGAGGCCATCGCCAAGAAGATGGAGGAGTTCCTCCAGCGGGGCGGCTTCCGCCAGCTCGATGACCTCCGCCTCCAGGTGCCCGACGGCGTGCGGAGGCTGACGCGCATCCCCTCCCTCGGGCCGAAGAAGGCCGTCTTCCTGTTCCAGGAGCTCGGCATCGCCTCGCCAGAGGCGCTGGCGGAGGCGATCCGCGAGGGCAGGCTCGCCGGGCTGCGGGGGTTCGGGGCCAAGAGCGAGGAGAACATCCTCAAGGGCATCGAGCAGCTCCAGCGGGCAGGCGAACGGGTGCACCTCGGCGTCGCCATGGATCTCGCCGAGCGCGTCATCGCCTCCCTCCCCGCCGACAAGATCGCCTACGCCGGGTCGCTGCGCAGGATGAAGGACACGATCGGCGACATCGACATCCTGGCCGTCGGGCCCGAGTCGCTGATGGAGGAGTTCAGGAGCAGGCCGTACGTCGCGAAGGTCATCGCGAGCGGCGGCCTGAAGACGTCGGTGCGCACCACCCAGGGCCTGCAGGTCGATCTCCGTGTGGTGCCGGCGGAGTCGTGGGGCGCGGCGATGCAGTACTTCACCGGCTCCAAGGAGCACAACGTACGGCTGCGCGAGATGTGCGTGAAGCGCGGCTGGAAGCTGTCCGAGTACGGCCTGTTCGAGGGCGAGACCGTGATCGCCTCCCGCACCGAGGAGGAGATCTACGAGGCGCTCGGCATGCAGTGGGTGCCGCCCGCGCTGCGTGAGGACGGCGGCGAGATCGAGGCCGCCCTGCGCCATGAGCTTCCCGAGCTGGTGACCCTCGGCGACCTCAGGGGCGACCTGCACACCCACACCGACCTGACCGACGGCATCGCCACGCTGGAGGAGATGGTCGCGGCGGCGGCCGGGCGCGGCTACGAGTACTACGCGGTGACCGACCACGCGCCCAACCTGTTCATGCAGCGCATGACCCTTGAGAAGGCGCTGGAGCAGCGTGAGCGGCTGCACCGGCTCCAGGCGTCGTATCCCGGCATGCGGCTGCTGCACGGCACCGAGCTCAACATCGCGCCCGACGGCACCGTCGACTGGCCGGCCGAGGTCCTTTCCGGCTTCGACGTCTGCGTCGCGTCCGTGCACTCGCACTTCACCCAGTCACGCGACGAGATGACCCGCCGGTTCATCACCGCCTGCGAGAACCCGGACGTCCACGTGATCGGCCACCCCACGACCCGCAAGATCGGCAAGCGCCCTCCCGTGGACGCCGACTGGGCGGCGGTCTTCGCGGCGGCGGCGCGCACGGGCACCGCGATGGAGATCGACGCCTATCCCGACCGGGCCGACCTCCCCTCCGACCTCGCGCGGCTCGCGCGCCACCACGGGGTGAAGTTCTCCATCGACAGCGACTCGCACGCCGTGCCGCATCTCGGCAACCTGCGCTTCGGCGTCGGCATCGCCCAGCGGGCCTGGCTGACCAGCGAGGACGTCATCAACGCCTGGCCGCTCGACCGCCTGCTGGCCTTCCTTCGCCGGGGCTGACCGCTCCTTCCCGCAAGCCGACGAGACGGGGGCCACCCAGCCCGACGAGGCCCGCCGCGACTAGCGGGGCCACCTGTTCGACGGCCCGGTACGGCACCCCGTGACGGTGATGGCCTAAGGTCGGGCGTGCCGGCCACCCTCCTATGGCCTCGCCCCGGAGCCGGGGCGGGAAGGCGGGTAGGAGGAAGATGGAGGTTCGGGGCCGGGAACGACCAAAACACCGCAAGCGCGACAAGCGCTGCCGAATCACTCAAATAGGTTCTGATCATGAGAAATATCGATAAGACCGATCTGTCGGTTTTTCCGTTGTGCCTGGGCGGTAACGTCTTCGGCTGGACGGCCGACCGTGACACCTCCTTCGCCGTCCTGGACGCCTACGCCGAGGCGGGAGGGAACTTCATCGACACCGCCGACTCCTACTCGGCGTGGATCCCCGGCAACGAGGGCGGCGAGTCCGAGACGATCATCGGCGAGTGGATGGCCGAGCGCGGCAACCGCGACTCCCTCGTGGTCGCCACCAAGGTCGGCCAGCAGCCCGGAGCCGAGGGCCTGTCGGCGGCCAACATCCGCAGCTCGGCCGAGGGGTCGCTGCGGCGGCTGCGCACCGACAGGATCGACCTGTACTACGCGCACTCCGACGACCGCGGCACTCCGCTGGAGGAGACGCTGACGGCCTTCGACGAGCTGGTCCGCGAGGGCAAGGTGCGCCACATCGGCGCCTCCAACTACGAGGCCGACCGCCTGGAGGAGGCGCTGGCGGTGTCCGACCGGCTGGGCCTCGCCAGGTACGTCGCCCTCCAGCAGCACTACAACCTCGTCGAGCGCGAGGAGTACGAGGGGCGGCTCGAAGAGGTGGTCGCCCGCGCGGGCCTGTCCAGCGTGCCCTACTTCGCCCTCGCCAAGGGGTTCCTGACCGGGAAGTACCGGCCCGGGGTCAGCGTCGACTCCGCGCGGGCGGGCGGCGCCTCGCCCTACCTCCAGACCGAGCGGGGCCGCCGCGTGCTGGAGGCCCTGGACAAGGTCGCCGCGAATCACGGCGTCGAGGCGACGACCGTGGCGCTCGCGTGGCTGCTGACCCGGCCCACCGTCGCCGCGCCCATCGCCAGCGCCAGGGTGCCCGAGCAGGTTCCCGCCCTCGTCGCGGCGGCGGACCTGGTGCTGTCCCCCGAGGAGGTCAGGCTGCTCGACGAGGCCTCGGCCTAGGAACGGCGAGACCACAGGGACGGCGAGGCCCGTAGTACGGCAGGGCCCGGTCGCGGGGCCTCTGGAGGTGAGGGAGACCCGCGACCGGGCAGTTCGGGGGACCCGGTCCCGCCGGTTACGGCTCCCGGCGCGAGGGGGTCGCCAGGAGCCGCGCTTCTCGGTGTCAGCCGGCCTTCTCCGCGCCGGCGCCGGTGAGCGAGCGGACCTCGATCTCGGCGTACTTCTGCGCGTTGAACTCCTTGCTCAGCACGGTCCCGATGTACCCGGCGAGGAAGCCGAGCGGGATCGAGACCAGGCCCGGGTTGTCCAGCGGGAACCAGTGGAAGTCGGCGTCCGGGAACAGTGACGTCTTGGCGCCCGAGACGACCGGCGAGAAGATCACGAGGATCAGGGCCGACGCGAGGCCGCCGTAGATCGCCGAGACCGCCCCCGCCGTGTTGAACCTCTTCCAGAACAGGCTGTAGAGGATGGCGGGGAGGTTGCCCGACGCGGCGACCGCGAACGCCAGCGCGACCAGGAACGCCACGTTGAGGTTCTGCGCGAAGATGCCGAGGACGATCGAGACCGCGCCGATGGCGAAGGCTGCGATCCGCGCGACCTTGATCTCCTGCTGCTCGGTCGTGTTCCCCCTCTTGAAGACGTGCGCGTAGAGGTCGTGGGCGAAGCTCGACGAGGAGGCCAGCGTCAGGCCCGCGACCACCGCGAGGATCGTCGCGAAGGCCACGGCGGCGATGACCGCGAGCAGGATCGTGCCCCCGACGTCGCCGAAGATGAGCTGCCCGATCTTCAGCGCGAGCTGCGGGGCCGCGGTGTTGCCTGCCGCGTTCTGGGCCGCGATCGCCTTGCTCCCGACCAGGGCGGCGGCGCCGAAGCCCAGCACCAGCGTGAGCAGGTAGAACACGCCGATGATGCCGATGCCCCAAAGGACGGACTTGCGGGCGACCTTGGCGGTCGGCACGGTGTAGAAGCGGATGAGGATGTGCGGCAGGCCCGCCGTGCCGAGGACGAGAGCCAGCCCGAGGCTGATCAGGTCGAGCTTGCTCGCGAGGCCCTTGGCCTCCACGCCGTACTTCAGCCCCGGCTCCAGGAACGCCTGTCCCTTGCCGCTCGCCTGCGCGGCGCTGCCGAGGAGGCTTGAGAAGTTGAAGCCGAAGTGCCCGAGGACGAGCAGGGTCACCAGGGCGGCGCCGGTCATCAGCAGCACGGCCTTGACGATCTGCACCCAGGTGGTGCCCTTCATGCCGCCGACGACCACGTAGACGATCATGAGCAGGCCGACGACCACGATCGTGCCCGCCTTGCCCGCGGGAGAGGTGATGCCGAAGAGCAGGCCGACCAGCGCGCCCGCGCCGACCATCTGGGCGAGCAGGTAGAAGATGCTGACCGTGATCGTGGAGACCCCGGCGGCCGTGCGCACCGGGCGCGGGCTCATCCGGAAGGCCAGCACGTCGGCCATCGTGTACTTGCCGGAGTTCCGCATCAGCTCGGCGACCAGCAGCAGGGCCACCAGCCAGGCGACGAGGAACCCGATGGAGTACAGGAAGCCGTCGTACCCGGACAGCGCGATGATGCCCGCGATGCCGAGGAACGACGCGGCGGACATGTAGTCGCCGCCGATGGCGAGGCCGTTCTGCACGCCGCTGAACGACCGGCCGCCGGCGTAGAAGTCGGTGGCGTTCTTGGTGTGGCGGCTCGCCCAGAAGGTGATGCCCAGGGTCGCGGCGACGAACAGGACGAACAGCGTGATCGAAAGGGCGTGGTCAGTCATTGGACGACGTCCCCTCCATCTCACCGCGAAGCTTGTCGGAAAGCGGGTCGAGCTTGTTGCCCGCATGGCGGGCGTACGCCCACGCGATCAGGAACGTCGACACGAACTGCAGAACGCCGAAGACCAGCGCCACGTTGACGTTTCCGAAGACCTTGGTGCCCATGAAGCCACGTGCCCAGCCGGACATGACCACGTACAGCAGGTACCACACAAGGAAGGCGACGGTCACCGGGAACGCCCAGCTGCGGTAACGACGGCGCAGCTCCTGGAACTCCGAGCTGGCCTGCACCTGTTCGTATGCCGATGACTCGTCTTGTTGAGTGGCCACGAGACCTCCACGTTGTGATCTGGATCACGCTTACCGTAGAAGGGTCCGGGGCCGCCGCAGAGGGCTTGGGGCCGCATCATCGCCAAGTCGCCCCTACCCGTCGCTCACGTGGCCGGGCCCTGCGCCGAAAGGCGCATTCCACGCGACGAGTGGTCGGCCGGCGCCGGGTGGCCGTACGGCCGCTCAGGTCGAGCGGGGGCGCCAGTCCCCCCGGTTGACGTTGAGCGTCTCGGGCGCGTGCAGCCGCACCATCGTGCGCGCCACCCCCCGCGGCACCCGGCCGGGGGTGAGCAGCGACACGAGGATCATCACGGCGAACGAGATCGGGACGGTCCAGGCCGCCGGCTGGGCCAGCAGCGCGCCCGTCCAGCCGGTGTAGGGGCCGCCGGTGATGACCGCGATCACGGCGACGCCGGCCAGGCCGCCCCCGGCGAGCAGCCCGGCCATGGCTCCCGTGGTGGTCAGCCGCCGCCACCAGATGCCGAGCACGAGCAGCGGGCAGAACGACGAGGCGGCCACCGCGAACGCGAGCCCCACCACGTCCGCGACGGCGAGGGACCTCGCCATCGTGGCGAGCACGAGCGGCACCGTCACCGCGAGCAGCGTGGCGGCGCGGAAGCTCGGCACTCCCCCACGCAGGATGTCCTGCCCGATCACCCCGGCCACCGACACCGCGAGCCCCGAGGAGGTGGACAAGAACGCCGCGAAGGCCCCGGCGGTGACCAGGGCGCCGAGCAACTCCCCCGCCGTCCCGCCGACCAGGCGGCCCGGCAGGGTCAGCACCACCGCGTCCGTACGGCCCGTCATGAGCAGCTCGGGCGTGTAGAGACGCCCGAGGGCGCCGTAGACGGCCGGGAGCAGGTAGAAGGCGCCGAGCAGGGTCAGCACCACCAGGGTCGTGCGACGGGCGGCCCGTCCGTCGGGGTTGGTGTAGAACCGCACGAGCACGTGCGGCAGGCCCATGGTCCCAAGGAAGGTGGCGAGGATCAGCGAGTAGGTCGCGTACAGCGGGTGCTCGCGGCTGTGCAGCGGGAGCGCCCACTGGTGGTCGGTGAGCACGGGCAAATTCTCCACGTGCGGCACGGGCGCGCCGGCCGGGAACGCCACGGTCGTGTCGTGGGTGATCGTGTGGTCGCCCGGCCGGAGCGTGAGCCGTTCCCCGCGCACCGTGCGGCCGTCGACACGGCCGGTCGCGGTGACGACGGTCTGCCGCTCGAACCGGACGGTCACGTCGGCGCTCACCGCCACGGTGACCGGGTCGGTGAAGACCGGGGGCGCGTCGCTCCCGAGCCCCGGCTTGCCGAGCCCGTACCAGGCGAACAGCAGGAACACCACGGGCAGCGCCAGCGCGGTCAGCTTCAGCCAGTACTGGAACGCCTGGACGAAGGTGATCGAGCGCATCCCTCCCGACAGCACGTTGACCGCGACGACGACGGCCACCAGCAGCCCGCCCACCCACGGCGGCGCCCCGGTGATCGTGCGGAACACCAGGCCGGCGCTCTGGAACTGCGGCATCAGGTAGAGCCAGCCGATCAGCACGACGAGCACGCTGGCCATCCGCCGCACCGCCATCGACTCCAGGCGGGCCTCGGCGAAGTCGGGCAGCGTGTAGGCGCCCGACCTGCGCAGCGGGGCCGAGACCAGCACGAGCAGCACCAGGTAGCCGCCGGTCCAGCCCACCGGCAGCCACAGCATGTCGGCGCCGTAGGCGAGGATCAGGCCGGCGATCCCGAGGAAGGAGGCCGCCGACAGGTACTCCCCGCCGATCGCCGAGGCGTTCCACAGCGGCGAGACCGTGCGCGAGGCGACGTAGAAGTCGGAGGTCGTCCGCGACAGCCGCAGCCCGAAGGCCCCGATGAGGATCGCCGCCACCACCACGACGATCACGGCCGTGAGCCCCAGCGCGGCGCTCACGGGGCCCTGCCCCCGACACTGCCCGCCACGTGGCCTACGACGCTGCCCGCGGCTCGGCCTACGACACCGCCCGCGGCTTCGCCCGCGCGCCGCCGGGGGGACGTGTTCACTGGCGTTCGACCAGATCGGCGAAGTGCCGCTCGTTGCGTTCGGCCTGCCGCACGTACAGCCAGGCGCCGGCGACGAACGCCGGGTAGATCAGCCCCGCCAGCACCACCCACGGCAGGGGCAACCCGAACAGGCGCACCTCACGCAGGCCGGGGACCAGTAGGAACAGCAGCGGCAGCCCGCCGATCACGCATCCGAGCACCGTGCAGACGAACAGGGCCAGCCGGAACTGGGTGCGGATGAGCGAGCGCATGTAGACCTCGCCGAGGCGCGTCTGCTCGTCGATCTCCATGGTGACCGGGTAGCGGGGCCTGCGCGCCGCCGTGGTGCGAGGGCTGGTGACGACCTCCCGCTTCGGCCGCTCAGGCGTCTTCGGCGTCACTCCGTACGGCCCTTCCTGGCGCGGCGTACGAGCAGGTCGCGGAGCTCGCGGGTGTGGCGGCGGCTGACCGGGATCTCGGTGTCGCCGATGCGCACGGTGCAGCGCCCTGAGTCGATGTGCAGCTCGTCGATGTGCTTGACGGCGACCAGGTGGCTGCGGTGCACGCGGATGAACCCCGCGCCGGCCCAGCGCTCCTCCAGCGCGGCGAGCGGGATGCGCACCAGGTGGCTGCCGGCGGCCGTGTGGAGCCGGGCGTAGTCGCCCTGCGCCTCCACGTACCGGACGTCGGAGCTGGCGACGAAGCGGGTGACCCCCGCCAGCTCGACCGGGATGGTCTCGCCGTCCGGCGCCGCGCGGGCGGCGTCCCCCACCGAGCCGGGGGCGTCCGGGATGGCGGCGCACACCCGGCGGATCGCCTCGGCGAGCCGCTCGGGCCGTACCGGCTTGAGCAGGTAGTCCTCAGCCTTGATCTCGAACGCGTCCACCGCGTGCTCTTCGTAGGCGGTGACGAACACGACCCGGGGTGGCCGGGTGAACTGGGCCAGCAGGCGGCCGAGCACGACGCCGTCCAGGCCGCGCATGCGGATGTCGAGGAACACCGCCTCGACGGGCCTGCCGTCGGCCATGGCGCGGTCGAGCATCTTCAGCGCCGACGCGCCGTCGCGGGCCATGGCGACCTCGCCGATGCGCGGATCGGCCCTGAGCAGGTACGCCAGATCCTCCAGCGCCGGCTGCTCGTCGTCCACCGCCAGCACGCGCAGGCCGGTCACATCACTCCCATTCACCCGATCGCACTCCTGAGTGAACTAGAGAGTGATGAATCCGACAGAGGAAGTCAACGCCTCACGTCACCAGCGGCCATAACTATCCGGAGACACCCAAGGCCGGATCAGTTCGCGGCCGACCCGGAGCGGAGGAACGGCTCGGCCGCCGCTTGTCCATCCCGCCACATCGTCACACCGCTAAGGGGCATTGTGGCTGGTTTTGAGGTCGCCGATGAAGGCATGCCACTCATGAGGGGAGAAGACCAGTGCGGGGCCACCGCGGTCCTTGGAGTCACGCACCGCGACGACACCGGGGAGGTTCGTGGCCACCTCGACGCAGTGTCCGCCGTCAGATCCGGAGCGGCTGGACTTGCGCCACCGTGCGTCACTCAGATCCATTGCTTCATCACTTCCTCGATGACTTTCACGGACAGATGCTGCGGGTATGCCTCGGCACGGATGGCGTCGTAACGCTTGATGAGCTGACTCACCGTCTCGCGGTCCTCAATCGTCCGCCCCCGCGGGGAGCAGTCCACATAGGCAGCATGGGGAGAATTGTGTTGTTCTGCTAGGACGAAAGCACTGAGCAGACCACAAGTCGATTCTGCGCTGTACGGCACGATTTGAACCGTCACCATGGGATGACTTCCGATCTCCAGAAGGTAGGCCAGTTGCTCTCCCATGACTGCTGGACCACCGATGGGTCTACGGAGCACGCCCTCGTCGATCAGTGCGAAGACCGTAGCCGGATTCTCGCCTGACAGGATCGACAGACGCCGCATCCGTCCAGCGACCTGCTGGTCCGCTTGTTCAGTCGTGATGCCGGGTTCACCGACGATGATGCGTCGAGCGTAGGTCTGGGTCTGGAAGAGGCCCGGTATCAAGAGGGGATCCCAGATGCGCAGCGTTGTCGCCTCCTGCTCGATGTCGAGCCATGGACGGAAGTGCTCGGCATCCGTCTCCCGCCGAGCGATGGCGCTGAGCCGAGTCAACACACCGTCCAGACCCAGCGCTTGATCGCATCTCTCGGCGAATACCCTCTCGGGTCGACGTACCGCCCGTTCGACCATGCCCACCATGCTGGTCGAAAAGAGGATCTTCTTCGCCAGTTGCTTCTGTGTTAGTTGCGCCGCCTCACGGTAGCGGCGCAACTCGTAGCCGAAGAGCGCCAGCGGTGAGGTGTCCGGGTGCAGCGTGACCGGTTGAGGCACGGCCCCTCCCTTGGGCGATGGGCTGAGGTGACGCTGATAGCACCAGGCAGCACACAAAAACCGTATGCACTCAGTGCTACCAATCCACTCCACAGCGTATCCACGACAGGTCAGGCTCGGAGAGCAAATTTCTTCTTTCCGTGATCTGTCACTGCGGAGATGGAATCGCGATGCCACAGGAAGCCCGCATTCCTGGTGCCATCCCGCAGTCGCCGAGATGAAACGAGGGTGGCATGGCGACACACAGCCTTCTGGGGATGACCGAGTTGGTCGGTGCTCCGGAGTCCGTCGCGCAGGCTCGGGCGTTCGTGCGCGAGGTGCTGGGGCGGACGCATCCGGTGCTGGACGAGGTCGTGCTCCTCGTGTCCGAGCTGGTCACGAACAGCGTCACGCATTCGGACTCGCGTGGGGGCGGGCGGGTGACCCTCGCGGTGAGCGAGGTTGACGACACCGTCCATGTCGAGGTCGTCGACTCGGGATCCGAGAGCGAGCCGAGAGTCTGCGACGAGCCGTACGGCGAAGGCGGTCGCGGGTTGTTCCTGGTGGACGCCATCTCCGAGCGGTGGGGCATCTACAGGGACGGCGCCGGCCGGGTCGTCTGGTTCGCCGTCAGATTCAGGCGGCCGGAGTCGACGGGCGTCGAACCTGGAGTCGGTCGGGAAGCCCGCGACGTGGTGTGGTGAGGGAGCATCCTGGAGGGCCGGGCAGACGGAGGAGGCGCCGGTGGTCCGGGACCGGACTGGGGCCCGGGCCGCCGGCGCGCTGTCATCCCTCAGTCCGTGGTCCGCTCCACGGGGATCCACAGCTCGGCGTCCGCCTGGGTCCCGTCCTGCGACAGCAGGGTGCGCGAGATCTCGGGACCCGGCCTGCTCCGGTACGGGTTGGACGGGAACCACTGCGTGAACACGTCCCGCCACAGATACTGGAGCGCCTGCGGGAACGCGCCCGAGTTCTCGAACACCGCCCATGTACCCGCCGGGACGTCGAGGGCGTCCATGTCCTCGGGCACGTCGGCGCCGGTCACGACGGCGTGGTAGTAGTCGAGCTCGGTGCCCTCCTCACGGCCGTCGCCGACCTGGTCGGCCACGCTGACGATCCCCTGCGGCTCCTGGTCGGACAGTCCCGCGATACGCCGCACGGTCTCCTGGTCGATGCTCCGGATGAACTCGACCATCGCGGGGTTCATCCCCTCGTGGACGAGCGGGACGCGCGCCTTCTTGCCCACCACACGGAACTCCTCCTTCTCCACGACCCGATACCGCATGCTGCCGCTCCCTTCGATGATGAGACGGAAGGACATCCGTGGCTGGGAGTACAGAGCCGCACCGGTCCGCCTGGCCTCGCCGGGGCCGATGCCGTGCACGGCGCGGAACGCGCGCGCGAACGCCTCGCCCGAGCTGTAGCCGTAACGCACCGCGACATCGAGCAGCGTCCCCTCCCCCGCGAGCACCTGAGCGCCCGCGACGGTGAGCCGCCTGCGACGGACGTACTCGGACAGCGGGATGCCCGCCAGCGCGGAGAACAGCCGCCTGAAGTGGTACTCCGACGTGACAGCGATCCGCGCGAGCTCGGCCACCTCGATCTGCTGATCGAGGTGCCGCTCGATGTACTCCATGGCCTGGTTCAGCCGTTCCAGCACTCCCAGCCCTCCTTCCCTTTCCGTTCACCACGCTAGGTAGGACGTGACCCGCCGGACCCGACATCCTGTGCCCGGTGCGGTCGGGTACGGCGAGGTCTTCGCTCACAGGCGTCATGGGGCCACGCCCGTTGCCCGGCAGGAACACGGGGTGACCAGACCCGCTAGACCGAGACGCCCTGGCGGTACTTGGGGAGGCGGACGCTGATCTTGGCGCCGGCGCCCTGGGCCGTCTCGACCACCAGGCCGTACTCGTCGCCGTAGACCTGGCGGAGCCGCTCGTCCACGTTGGCGAGGCCGACCCCGCCCGCGCCCGAGCGCTCGTCGGGGTCGCCGGACAGGATGCGCCGCAGCCGCTCGGGGTCCATGCCGATGCCGTCGTCCTCCACGCTGATCAGGCACTCGGCGCCGGCGTCCTCGGCGAGGATCGTGATGCGGCCGACCCCATCCTTGCTCTCCAGCCCATGACGCACGGCGTTCTCCACCAGGGGCTGAAGGCAGAGGAACGGCACCGCCACAGGCAGCACCTCCGGGGCGATGCGCAGCGTCACCCTGAGCTGGTCGCCGAAGCGGGCGCGCTCCAGCGTGAGGTAGCGGTCGATCGAGCGCAGCTCCTCGGCGAGCGTGGTGAACTCCCCGTGCCGTCTGAAGGAGTAGCGGGTGAAGTCGGCGAAGTCCAGCAGCAGTTCCCGGGCGCGCTCGGGGTCGGTGCGCACGAACGAGGCGATCGTCGTCAGCGAGTTGTAGATGAAGTGCGGGGAGATCTGCGCCCGCAGGGCACGCACCTCGGCCTCCATGAGCAGGGTGCGCGACCGGTCGAGCTCGGCCAGCTCCAGCTGGGAGTCGACCCAGGTGGCGACCTCCTGCGTGGCGCGCACCAGGCCCGCCGAGGCGTGGTCGCCGTAGGCCGCCAGCGAGCCCACCACCCGGTCGTCGGTGGTCAGCGGCACCACCACGGCGTACCTGACCGGGCACTCGGGCAGGTCGCAGGAGACCGCGTCGGGGCCGAGCACCTGGATGCGGCCGTCGCGCAGGGTCTCGGCGGCGTTGGCGAAGGCGTTCTTGGCGTGGTGGTCGCCCGCGCCGTCGTAGACCAGCAGCTCCTCGCCGTTGGTGATCGCGATGGCGGGCGAGCCGAGCAGCTCGCGCAGGTAGCGCGAGGCCTTCAGCGCCCCCGCGGCCGTCAGGCCCGCGCGCAGCGGCGGCGCGGCCAGGGAGGCGGTGTGCAGGGTCTCGAAGGTGGCGCGCTCGGCCGGGCTGGTGCCGAGCTCGCGCCGGCCGCGCAGCACCCGCCACAGCACCACGGCCGGGACCCCGACGAGGACCAGCAGCACGGGCACGGCCAGGAGCGGTTCCACGCCGCCGGAGCCTACCCGACCGTCCCGGCCCCAGCACCCGCCGATAATCGCCGGCCCGCCCACCCGCCGCGGGGACGGCTCACCTGACCGCTCACCGCCCGGCCCCGCCTCCCCCGGTTTACCCCGCCGTCCCGCACGGGCAACGCCGATCACGGCCTGCGTGCGAGGTAGGCCCACACTCTGTGCCCAGTCGCCGGGGCGCCCTGGAAGCCGGTCCGTTCCGCCAGGACGGTCACGATGGCCAGCCCACGCCCGCCTTCCGCGCACGGGACGTCCGCTTGGCCGTGGCCGCCGAACCGCGGGACACCGGCCCCGCCGAGGTCGTAGACGGTGACCAGGACGCTCGCGGCCGCCGCGGGGCCGCCGAGCGGTTCACGACGGGGCGAGGTGAGGATGATCTCGACGGTGAAGTGACCGCCCGCGGATCCGCTGCGGGTGTGGCGGACGGCGTTGCCCGCCAGTTCGCCGACGACCAGTTCGGCGTCGTCGGCGAACGGCGTGCCGCCGAGCAGGAAGCGGGTGAAGCGCCTGGCCTCCGCGGCCTGGTCGAGC
>NZ_JBFBIK010000064.1:0-42262 GCF_040685555.1 Sphaerisporangium sp. NPDC088356 | reverse complement strand
GACGACCCCGAGGGCATCGTCCAGCTGGCCCTCGGAGACCTGCGCGCCGACCTCGTCCCACCCAAGAACGTGTCCAACCCCCGATGGCGGGAACACGGACGCCGAACCGCCGGCGTGATCGCGGGCCACGACGTGACGGCCCGGCAGGTCGCGGTCTCGGGTGGGCAGCGGCCCGGTGCCTTTCACTCTCCCCCGGGGCGCACGGATTCCAGGCCGGCCAGGTCCTCCTTCGAGAACGGCCCGGTGTCCATGACTCTCCCCAGGACGCAGGGACTCCAGGCCCGTCAGGTCGTCCTTCGAGAGCGGCCCGCTTCCCCCCACTCTTGCCCGTGGCGGAGGGTTTCGAGGCGGGTCAGGTCGTCCTCCGTGAGCCGCAGAGCGCCGGCGGCCACGTTCTGGGCCAGGTGGTCGGGGTTGCCGGTGCCCGGGATGGCCAGTACGTGCGGCCCTCGCTGCAGCGTCCACGCCAGACGTACCTGCGCCGCAGTCGCCCCGTGCGCACTTGCGACGGCGAGCAGTTCCTCGCTCTCAGAAGCGCTCGCTCCCCTCTCGCGCCCGGTGCCGGCGATCGCGAAGAACGGCACGAACGCGACGCCCTGCTCACCGCAGGCGCGCAGGAACTCGTCATACTCGGGCGGCGAGTCGATGCCGTACCGGTTCTGCACGCAGACCACCGGCGCGATGGCCTTGGCCTCGGCGAGCTGCCACGGCCTGACGTTGGAGACGCCGAGGTGGCGGATCAGCCCGGCGTCGCGCAGCTCGGCCAGAGCGCCGAACCGCTCGGCGATCGAGTCGGGGCCGTGGACGCGCAGGTTCACCACGTCGAGGTGGTCACGGCCGAGCTGGCGCAGGTTCTCCTCGACCTGGCCGCGTAACTGCTCGGGTGCGGCCAGGGACAGCCACGTACCCGAGGGGTCACGGCCCGGCCCGACCTTGGTGGTGATGACCAGGTCGTCGGGGTACGGGGCCAAGGCGCTGTTGATCAGCTCGTTGGCGGAGCGCAGCGGCGAGAAGTAGAACGCGGCGGTGTCGATGTGGTTCACGCCGAGCTCGATCGCGCGGCGCAGCACGGCGATCGATCGGCCGCGATCGCTCGGCGTGCCGAGGTCGAAGGCGGCGCTGCCCGTGAGGCGCATCGCGCCGAATCCCATCCGGTTGACTGTCAGGTCGCCGAGCTGCCAGGTGCCGGCCGCGGCGGCGGTGATGGTCTCTGAGGTCATCACCGGAGTCTGCCACCCCCGTCGCCCCGGACCGGCCACGACCGTGCTCGGCGGCGGACCTCGGAAGCCGACCTACACCGCCTGAACACTCTTCCCCTGACGGGCGGGCGGGGCTAGGGCACCGGGGCACCTGGCCCCGCCCGTCACCGGGCCGGTGGCCGGCGGTGGGATCATGCTGGACATGACAGGCGCCGAGTTCAGCACTCCACCGACGTTGCCCGCGACCAACGGGTACAGCCACGTCGCCAGCGTCCCCCCGGGCAGCCGGCTCGTGTGGACTTCCGGTCAGGTCCCGATCGCCGCGGACGGCTCCGTCGCGGCCGAGGGCGACTGGGAGGCCCAGACTCGCCAGGTCATGCAGAACGTCGGTGCCGCCCTGGAGGCGGGCGGCGCCACCTGGGACGACGTCTTCAAGCTCACGATCTTCGTCGTGGACACCTCGGCCCTGGCCACCGTCCGCGCCGTCCGAGACGAGTTCGTCAACGTGGACCGCCCGCCCACCAGCTCCCTCGTCCAGGTAGCGGGCCTCTTCCGCCCCGACATCCTCATCGAGATCGAAGCCGTCGCCGCCGTCCCCACAACCACCTGACCGGGGGCCGGACGCCCGATCATCTCAGCCGGTGAATTAGCGGCTTTCTCAACGCCCCGCCGACGTGGAGAGGGCCACGGAAAGGGGATGCCCTTTTCGTGGCCCTCCGCGGAACGGCCTATGCCGGTCCGCCTATGGCGAGCCGGTTCAAGTCAGGTCGGAGCACTTGCGGGCGTCGGGGTCCTTCGCGCCGTTGGGGACCCAGCGGACGTTGGCGAAGGAGGCGGAGAAGGCGGCATCGGTGTAGACGAGGAATGGCGTGTTGACGTTCTCGAAGTCCAGGTTCGGGGAGAAGCAGGACACCGGGATCTTGACGGTGGCCTTGCTCCCGGCCGGCAGGTTCTGGAACAGCGAGGTCGCCACCACCTCCGCGAAGCACGGGTACACGCAGTGCGCGCTGATCACCGTGCGGGCGGCCGGCGGCTGGTGGACGATGGTGTCGAACTCCAGGGCGGCCTCGGCGTTGAGGTAGCCCCGCAGGTCGGTGCCGCCCGCCGGGTTCTGCATGTAGATCTGCGCCGGCCCGGCGCCGGTCCACGTCGCCTTGAGGCCGTCCTGCTGCACGTTGACGTCGGAGGGCACGACGCTGATCTCGGCGTGCGCGGCGGTGCCGTCGACGCCGATCTCGGTGCCCCCCAGTTCTCGGGGGACCAGGGCCGACGCAGCTTAGCCACGATCTGACGCGGATGTTCCTCTACTCTGAGTCCAAGTCCGGAGGAATCAACAGTATTCGTCACGGACCTCCCGGAGAAACTCATTTTCCGCGACTTCTTTCCCCTCCGGGTTCAGCACGCGCCCCGTACCGGCCATATCCTGCGGTATTTCATCACGCACGAAGGCGGAGCCGAACCTGTGACCGTTCGTCAATTGAGCCGTGGCGGCAATATTCTGAGGCACATCCACCGGCAACGAAATGTCCTGCACTTCGAACTCATCTGATTCACCGAGGGATATCCACCCGCCTCGCCTCATCGGGCCGATTGGGTTAGACACTTTCCAGATAGGCCTCAACGTCGCGTTGTCCGCCACCTCAAGAGACGCCAGTTGCTCGTCGGGACAGAGAGCAACGAGCATTTGGATGTGGCCACCAGCGGTACGACTGACTCCCACCGGCCTCGGCATCGGGTCTCCAGGCAGCGGACTGCAAGCCACCAGAGAAAGCATACAGAGCACCAGGGCCGTCGACTTACGTAAGGACCACGTCAGCAGGAAGAGGATTTTTGTGATCCCGACAGAGCTAGCAACCATAGCCGGTGTCACCCTCGCGTTCGGCCTGTCGTTCGTAGACATTGTCACACGGATCACCTGGGGGTTGCGTAAGCAGATAATAAACCAGAAAGGTCGGCCAGAAGCCGGTTTTGTTATAGTACCAGTTGAACTGCCGCATATGTTCCGCCTCATGCTTCCGGAACTCCGGGCTGAGTTTATCCCGCCTGGGGCCGGTAAGCGTAACGCCCCCAATGGTGATTCCCCCGCGTGGATAGTGGAAGCCCTTTTTCAGTCCACCGCACACCGTAAGGCCAGTCGCGGCGTCCGGCTCACATCTCGCTCCGTGTTTCTGCGCCCACTGAATCACGGCCGCATTGAATTTTTCCCTGCTCATGTACGGATTGGTCGTCGCAAGGAATTCGAACAACTCTACCGGAATTCCCAAAAGTCCGAGGGCCATTTTCGCCGCCGGGTTGGTGTTGCACGGCTGACTCCCAGGCACACTACCAGTGGCCCCACAGAGGGTTGCACGCAAGTTGTTCCACGCCGTCTGGATCAACCCTCTGCACGTCGCACTATCCAGATGAGAATGACATTCCGTAAGGAGATTGATAAGCTTTTGGTTCTTTTTAAGTGCGTTGTAGAGTTCCGTGCCGGTCGGTTTCTTGCCGTTGCCGCCACTTGGCAGGCCATTAGCCAATGCGTCCAGGCCCTTAATGTCCCCGGCGCTCATCATGGACAGCGCGGCGTTCCGAAGAAGCTCTTCATGCGTCAGCAAAGAGCTGTAATTCTGCATGTACAGCTCTTGCGCCTCAGGGCTCATGTCCCAGAACGGCACACCCTTTTCGACGGGCCTGCCGTTCGGCATGTACTTATCTCCGAGTCGCTTGATCTCCTCATCGGAGAGCAGGGGGTTGTTGTAGTACTCGAAGCCCGGGGAGTTGATGTAGTCGTTCCACCATCGCTCCGTCGCGTCCGGCCGGACGCAGATTCCGTTCTGGCACATGTACCCGGGCATGTTCTCGACGACGGGCACGGGGCAGTTGCTGCAATAGATTGCCAGGGAGCTGTGACCGGTCGGGTCGCTGTTGGTCAGCGGAGCGGCGTTGGCATAGGTGTACCGGTTGCCCTGGACAGAGGGGTCGGCATTCAGAGTGGCGCTGTCGCGGCTGGCGAAAGTGCCGGTGCCCGGCTGATACCAGCGTGCGTGCATGTTCACCTTGCCGGTGGTGGGGTCGGTGAGTTCGCCCTGGTAGCCGAGTTCGTGCTTCGCGCCGGTTCTGGCGGTCTCCTCGCCGAAGGGGCTGTAGGCGATCGAGTCGGCCAGCGAGGTGGCTGTGGCGCCGAAGGTGCCGACGACGTCGCCGTGCTGGTCGGCGAAGGCGAAGCGCGCTCCGCTGCCATCGGAGATGCCGATCGGTTCGCCGCCGACGCCTCGGCTGTAAGTGGCCTGCTCGGCGCCGGCCCCATCAGTCCTGGCCACGACGTCGTTGCCGAAGTCACCATAGAGATATCGGCCGACGGTGGCACCCTGGGTACGGCTGGCCAGCCGACCCAACGCGTCGTAGGTGTAGCCGGCGTCCCCATCGCTGGTCATCCGGTCGAAGGCGTCGAACTGCAGGACCTTGGTGACGTTGCCCTTGGTCTCGGTGGCGGTGGTGCCGCGTGCGGTGTAGGTGTAGGTGGTGCCGTCGCCGGAGAGCAGCCGGTTGCGTTCGTCGTAGGTGAAGGTCTTGGTGCCAGCTTGGATGCGGTTTCCTGAGTCGTCCCAGGCATAGTTGGTGACGGCGCCGCCGGGGGCGGTCCAGGAGGTCAGCCGGTTGCTGTGGTCGTAGGCGTAAGTGTTGGTGCCCGCGCCGGCGGTTCCGGCGGTGGTCTTGGTGGTGAGGTTGTCGTCGCGGTCGTAGCCGTAGGTGATGGAGGCGATGGCGGCGCCGGCAGAGGTCTTGAGCGTGTCGCCGGTGAGGCGGTCCATCGGGTCGTAGGAGTAGGTGCGCTTGGGGCCGCTGGTGCCGTAGTCGATATTGGTGAGCTTGTCGGCGTTGTCGTAGCCGTAGGTCAGGGTGGTGGCGGTGACCGGGTCGCTGAACGTCTTGAGGCGGTCGGCGTTGTCCCAGGTGAACGTCGCCGAGCCGGAGGCGTCGGTGCGCTGGGCCAGCCGATCGTTGGCGTCGTAGCCGAACGATGACAGGTCGCTGGAGCTGCCGGTCGCGGCGGTCTTGAGCAGCAGGCCGCGGTCGTTGAAGGTGAAGTTGAGGTCGCCCGCACTGGTACGCCGCCCGGCCAGGTCGTAGCCGAAGGTGTTGCTCTGGGTGGCTGCCTCGGCCCCGGATCCTGTCTCGTTCACCAGGCGGTTCAGGTTGTCGTAGGTGCTGGTGATGCGGACCCCGCCGGGTTGCAGGACGCTGACCAGGTTCCCGGACGCGTCGTACGCTGCGGTCCAGGTGCGGT
Organism: Sphaerisporangium sp. NPDC088356; assembly: GCF_040685555.1. Classification (NCBI taxonomy): domain Bacteria; kingdom Bacillati; phylum Actinomycetota; class Actinomycetes; order Streptosporangiales; family Streptosporangiaceae; genus Sphaerisporangium; species Sphaerisporangium sp. NPDC088356. The sequence continues at coordinate 36,793 of NZ_JBFBIK010000064.1, read as the reverse complement.
CCGGCAGATTGGGATGGGCCTGTGTCGCCGGGTCGATACGGGATTCCACCAGGCCGAGTGAATTGTAGGTGGCGATGAAGGCGTTGCCACGCCCGTCGGTGGTGCGCGTTCGTTGTCCCGCGGCGTCGTATCCGAATGACGTGGTGATCGTCTTACTGGCCGACACGGGCTCTACCAGTTGCGTCACCCGGTCAGCGGCGTCGAAGGACCGGCGGATGACGTGACCTTCAGGGCTGGTCTCGGCGATGGCATTGTCGGCGGCGTCGTAGTCGAAACCGTAGGTGCGCAGGACGGTGCCCGAGGGGTTGAGGTCCTTGGCGGCGATTTTCCGCCCCGCCAGGTCGTATTCGGCCGACGTCGCGTTGCCCAGCGCGTCGGTCGCCTTGGTCATCCGGCCGGCCGGGTCATAGGCGAAGGTGGTGGATTTGCCCAGCGCGTCGGTCTCCGCTTCGATCTCCCCGGCTGCGTTGACCGTCATCTGGCTGCGGTTGCCAGCGGGCCGCTTCACCGCGACCAGGTTTCCCGCCGTGTCGTATTCGCTGGTCGTGGTGAGTGCGGCGGCGGTCGGCTTACGCTCGATCCGCGTGGAGGTGACTTGGCGGCCCATGCCGTCGTAGGTGGCCTCGGCACGGGCTCCGGTCGGGTCAGTCGCCGAGAGGCGCTCTCCGGTGAGGGTGTAGGTGTAGTCCGAGACACCACGCGTCGCTCCCTGCGTGGCGGGCGGATCGGTGATGCGAACCGTGCGGCCCAGAACGTCATAGGTGGAGTTGGATGTGTTGCCACGGGGGTCAGTCACCGAAGTGACGCGTCCTGCGGCGTCGTAGCCGAATGAGGTCAGTGGCGTCACGGAGGTCCCACCGGGTGGCGTGTAGGGGGTCCCGGTGACTGAGGTGACCCGTCCGGCCTTGTCGTAGGTGGTGAGAGTGGTCCGGTTGTCCGGCGCGGTCTTGTGGGTCTCCTGCCCCGCCGTGTTGTAACCCATTTGCACGGTGGGCCGCTCGTTGACCGCTGCCGCACCGCCAAGCTCTATCTTTACCGGCGGACCCTGTGTCTTGATCGGCCTGCCGAGGGCGTCATAGCTGATCAGCGAGGTGTAGTCCATGCGGGTCGCGCCTGGGGCGTGGCCGCGCGGGTCGGTGATCTCGGTGACGAGGCCGCGGTCGTCGACCGTCCACGAGGTAGTAAGGTCCGTGGCGCCGTTCTCGACGGTCTGCTCGATGAGCCGGTCACCGGCGTCGTAACGGTAGGACTTGGCCTCCGTCCGTGTTGTGCCGGTGCCCGACAAGGTCTCCTGGGTGACGTTGGTGTTGGCGTCGTAGACGTAGGCGGTCTTCCTGCCCAGTCCGGTCGGATCCAAGGTGGAGGAGGTCATCCCGCCCGCTGCGTCGTAGACGTAGTCGACGCGGGTCTTGCCGCCACCGGCGACCTGCCGGGTGAGGTTGCCCGCTGCGTCGTAGGTCGAGGAGGTCAGCACCACGTCGACCGCGGTGGTGGACGCGTTGAGCTTGACCTTGTCGGCGATCTCCTCGGCGAGCCGGTCGTCGCCGAAGTAGGTGTACCTGGTGGTGCGCCCCATCGCGTCCGTCTGCGAGTACAGCCGGCCGCCCGGATCGTAGGTCTTGGACTGCATGACCACGTCCCTAGCGGGTTCGGGGCTGGTCGGGCTGCCGGTCCATCCCTTCAGCGTGGTGGTGGCGGGCTCGCCCCGCGAGGTGTAGCCATAGTTGTAGGTCGCCCCGGCCGCGTCGGTCGTGCTGACGACCCTCCCCATGTGGTCGTAGGCGGTGAGCTTGGCCCCACCCTCCGGGCCGGTGACCTTCTCGACGCGACCGTAAGTGTCGTACTCGTAGGTGGTCGTACGGGCCGGGTCGCCACCGGTCAGGTCGGCCAGCGTCTCGGTCAGCTTGTTGCTGTCGTCGTCATAGGTGTAACGGGCCTCAGCGGTGTGGGTGACCCCGCTGACCTGGTTCTTCACCCCTGTACCGGTCGCCATGGCCAGCCGGCCAAAGGAGTCGTAGGCGAAGGACGTCATGGTGGTCGTGCTGGTCGTGGACGTCGTGCTGGGGGCGCTCTGCTGTCCCGAACCGGCGACCGGGGTGTCCTTGTCGGACTGGATCTCGGTCTCCGGAAGTGCCCGGTTGTAGACGCGCACCTCGTCGATCAGCCCGGAGAAATGCTCGCCCCAGACGCTGTTGCCACCGATCCGCAACGGACCGCCGTCGGCACGCAGAGAGCCGGAGAAGTCCCGCTCGGCCGTCATGGTGCCGTCCACGTAGAACTGGAGCTTGGCGCCATCGTAGGTCACCGCGATGTGCGACCAGGTATTGAGGGGAAGGCCCCGCGGGGGGTAGACATTGCCCTCCGTCCCGTCGGTGTTGACCGCCCAGCCGTTGGGCTGCGACCCGTCGGAGGCATACAGCCCGTAGGACATCCCGCCGGTGAATTCCTTCATCAGGACCTGCCGCCAGTTGTCCAGAGCGGCGGGCTTGACCCAAGCCATCAGGGTCATTCCTTGCGACAGCCTCAAGGACGGCGAGTCGGGCACCGTCACCAAGGAGGATGCGCCGTCGAACGACAGCGCCTTCCCATATTTCCCGGACGCCGACCACGATGTGCCGGTGGCCACGCCGGCTTGGGAGTGCCCGGAATCGTCGGCGATGGCCGTCCCGGTCCCGGCGTCGAATCCGTATGCGGCCACCAGCCCGTTGGCACCGGCCGGTGGCGGCTCCTCGCCTGCTTGACCTGCGAATATCTGGCTGCTGGAGGTCTTGCGGCCGATCGCGTCGTAGGTGTGCTCGGTAACCAGCCCGGTGGGCTCGGTGACCTGCGCCAGGTCGCCTGCGGCGGTATAGGCGTAGATGCGCTGATTGCCCTTGGGATCGGTCTTAGTCTTCAGGAGACCGGCAGGCGTCTGGCCACCACCGACCGCTGTCTCCGTCCCGTCGGTGTAGGCGTAGGCGGTGGAGCGACCATTGGGGAAGTCCGTGGTGGCCGGGGTGGTCTGCTTGGCCTGCTCCCCGAACGCCGTGTACTCCCACTTGGTGGCATAGGTATTGCTGGTGCTGCTCGTCGACCGCTCATCCCTGTAGGCGGTCATCTGGTCATTGCGCGGGTCGAACTTGTCCGAGGTGTTGAGGTAGTAGCTGATGTAGGAGGTCTGGCAGTTCCCTGCGGACCGGCACTTTGTCACGCTGAGCTCGTTGCCGCGCTCGTCGTGCGTGAGCTGTACTGTGTTGCCGTTCCGGTCGGTGATCTTCGCTGGATAACCGCCGGTGTCGTATTCGTACGTCGTCTTTTTGGTGAGCTGGTCGGTTTCGCTGGTCGCTCTGAGACCGCGAAGCGCGTCGTGCACCGAGGTCAGCGGGCCGTTGTGCGGGTCGGTGACCGTGATGGTGGCCTGCGGGTCCCCCTTGGGGTCTTTGCTGTACTGCAACGCGCTCAGCTTCCAAAGGCCCCCGTTGACGTCGGCGTGGGTCTGCAGGCGACCGCTGTCAGCGGCGTAGGCGTTCTGTGCCAGCACCCGCCCGGACGGCAGGATGGCCTTGGTCATCTGCGGGCCCGCCGTACCCGCCTCGAAGTGCGCCCGGATCTCGGCCGCGGCAAGCGAACGGCCGTAGATCGCCACCTCGTCGATGTCGCCCTTGAAGGGGAACATCTGCATGCTGCTGACGGACGCCGGCCAGCTACCGGAGGCGTAGCCCGAGCCCAGGCGCGTGGAGAACTGGTCGCGGTGGTCGATGGTGCCGTTGCGCGTGCCGACCGCCTGGCCGTCCAGGTACAGCGTCTGGCTGCTGCCGTCGCCCGAGAGCGCCACATGGTGCCATTGGCCGTTGTTCACCGCGCCGGCGGAGGTGATCGGGTTGGCCGATCCGTTCCAGAACTGGCCGCGCAGCTTGCCGTCAGTGCCCACATACACCGCCGGCGTGAAGTTCGTCGGTGTGGAAGACGAGGAGTCGCTGTGACCGAGCACGACGCCCGAGCCGGTGGTCTTGAACCACGCCTCGACAGTCAGGGACGTACCCCTGCCGCTGATCGCGGCGTTCGGCAACCGCGCGAAAGAGCTGGAGCTGGATGTGCCCGCGAACCTCACCGCGGTGTCGGACGATCCGCCCAGGGCTCCCGCCACACCGACGGTCGCGTCATAGCCGCCGCTGCTGAAGGAGGCGTCTTCGCCACCCAGGTTCCAGCCGACCGCGTCAGCGAGCTTGGCCCCTTGACCGCCGTTGCTCTCCCCCAGACGCCAGTACCCGGTGGGCATCGAGTTCAGCACGCTGGTGCTGTAGCGCGAGGCGTCGGTGTAGGCGTAGGTGCTGCAAGCGGTAGCCGAACCCGGGCCGCACACCTTGACCAGCTTGTCCCCGTCGTAGGTGTAGGACCAGCTCAACGGCGCCCCGTTCACCGGATCGGTAGACACGCCGGTCGCGTGGCCGCCATTCCAGGTGAAGTTCAGAGACCGGCCACCGGTGGAGGTGACCTTGGAAAGCTTGCCGTCGGTGCCGTAGACCAGATCCTGGGCCCGGCCCCGGTTGTCGGTCACCTTGGTGACACGCCCCTGCGCGTCGAACAGGTAAGAGGTGGCGGACTTGTCCATCAACCGCCACCCGCCACCGGTCACCGTCGCCAGTGTGGCATAGGTGCCTTGTGGTGGCGCATACGTCCCGTCCCCCATCGCGCCGAACCGCGCCTGCCCGCCGCCGGGATAGGTGAGCAGCACGGTCTGGGTCTGCGGCTCTTCCACCAACCGCATGTCCCACCGCGTGGTCCACCCCGCCCCGAACATGCCGTCACTGCGCGGATCCAGGCTGTTGTAGGTGCGCGTCACCGCCAGCGGCGGGCCCACCGTGGCCACCGAGGCATCGGTCACGGCCTGGGTGTAGTTGCCCGCCACTTGGTTGAACTGTCGGCCACCGGTACCGATGCCGAGCAGCGAGTTGATCGAGGGCTGCTCGGGCTCAGCGGTCAGGGTCAGCCACGGCGAGGTGGCGATCAGGCCGTTGGAGGTGTCCTGGGCCTTCACCATCCACCAGTAGCTCTTGCCCCACTTCAGCTTCCCGGCCGGAACGATCCATGCGCCGCCGCTGGTCCACGAACTGCTGCTGCACCAATCCCAGCTTCCCGATGGCCCCGACGGCCCGGAACAGATCTGAAACCAGTACGACACCCCGCCGGTGGCCGGGGTGGCCCACGCCCCCAGTGTCGGCGTCAGCGACCCGACCAGCCCGTCATCCCCCGGCCAGAAATCCTCGAGTGTCGGCGGCTGCGGCGCCGGAGGCGTGTACACGTAACAGGGGCCGAGGTCATTCCAGGCCGTCGTGCCCGTCGGCGGGGAGCCCTGCGGATCACGCGTCGCCTGGAAGTCATGCGCCTCGGTCATGCCCACAGTGGCGTTGAAGTACGAGACGATGGTACCTGCGGAGTAGCGCCCTAACGCCGACCACGACGGGTAGTAACAACTCGCGGCGACCGTCACAGCTGCACCTGCCGTTTTCCGCGTGTCCCGCGCCTTTTGATAGGGAGACGCCGGAGGCTTCAGCCCGCCCTTGGCGGGCTCCTTGGAAAGATCGTTCCGGACGTCCATCGGCAATGCGCCCTTCGGCGGCTTCCGGTCGGCCCCGGCTTCTCCTGAGGGCTTCACATCCGCTTTGGTCGCGTCGGACGGCACCAAATGCGGCCGGCCCGCCGCCGTACCGGTCTGCTGAACGGGCCTATCGACGTCGGCGGCGGACAATTGCGCATCCGACCCGCCGACCGAACCGGCGGAGGCGGCGGGTACCAGCCCTTCGGGCACACCGATCCCTGATATGAGCACCATAGGTGCGACCAGATACAGGGTCGCGATTCTCAATCGTCGCGACCATCCCGAACGACGCATACGCCGCCCCTTCTATAGGCATGCAAAAGCCACCAGGGCGTCGGTACGCAGACGATTCCTGGGTCGATCCGTGTCGACCTATAAAGCCACTGTGAAGATCATTGATAATGTACGTAAAAGCCATACCAAGATCAATGGTGATCTAGATCACAACACAATGGGACAGCATTACGTTGCGCAAGGTAGCCCGGAGCGGAGGGACCGACAAGCACGCAGTCCATAAAAGCGCAGGTCACAGGACTTTCAGGCGTTGCCGCGCGCCCTTCGTCACTACGCGCCATCAGCGTTCAGCCATGACAGAATGTTTCGGCCCGGCCCACGGGAATATTTCAGTCGGTTAATTAGGGGGCTTACACGCCCGCTGACGCGGAAAGGACTGCGGAAAGGGAATCCCCTTTCCGCAGTCCTGTTCCGGGTCCTATACCGGTCTGCCGATGACGGCCGGGCTACGTCAGGCCCGTGCATCCATTTCGGCCCGCCTATCTATGTCAGATCGCTGCACTTGCGGGCGTCGGGGTCCTTCGCGCCGTTGGGTACCCAGCGGACGTTGGCGAAGGAGGCGGAGAAGGCGGCGTCGGTGTAGACGAGGAATGGCGTGTTGACGTTCTCGAAGTCCAGGTTCGGGGAGAAGCAGGACACCGGGATCTTGACGGTGGCCTTGCTCCCGGCCGGCAGGTTCTGGAACAGCGAGGTCGCCACCACCGCCGAGAAGCACGGGTACACGCAGTGCGCGCTGATCACCGTGCGGGCGGCCGGCGGCTGGTGGACGATGGTGTCGAACTCCAGGGCGGCCTCGGCGTTGAGGTAGCCCCGCAGGTCGGTGCCGCCCGCCGGGTTCTGCATGTAGATCTGCGCCGGCCCGGCGCCGGTCCACGTCGCCTTGAGGCCGTCCGCCTGCACGTTGACGTCGGAGGGCACGACGCTGATCTCGGCGTGCGCGGCGGTGCCGTCGACGCCGATCTCGGTGCCCCCCCAGTTCTCCGGCGAGCCGATGAAGCTCTTGTACGGCGCGACATCGGTGCGGTTGAAGAGTTCCAGGTCCTCGGTGGCGGTGCCGCCGCCGCCGCCCGTGGAGCCGCAGGCGGTGTCCTGCGAGGTCTCGTCGAGCGTGCCGACCGACCCGGTCTGGCCGTAGCGCAGGCCGTAGCCGAGCGGGAACAGCGGGTCGTAGCCTTCGCCACCCGGGTTGAGCGGGGTCTGGCACGCGCTCTTCGGCCAGGAGTACGACAGCTTGCCGGTGTAGCCCTCGCTCCAGTGGGAGGTCCGTACGAGCTGGTCGGCGACGCCGCCGCCTTCCGTGCCGGGGAGCCACGCCACCACGAACGCGTCGGAGCGGTTGAGCTCCTTGTTGACGTAGAGCGGGCGGCCGGTGACGTACACGGTCACCACGGGCGCGCCCTTGCCGCGCACCTTGTCCAGCACCGCGAGGTCGCCGGGGTACAGCTTGGCCGCTTCGAGCGTGCGGCGTCCGAGGTCGCCGACGCCCTCGGCGTACGGCGTCTCGCCGATGACCGCGATGACCGCGTCGTACGCGGCGGGGTCGACGCCGTCCGCGGTCTCGCTGAAGGTGACGTTGGACGTGCCGAGGACCTCGCGCAGCCCGCCGAGGATCGTCGTGCCGTTGGGGAAGTCGGCGTTGGTGTTGCCGGTGCCCTGCCAGGTGAGAGTCCACCCGCCGGTCTGGTTCTGCATGCTGTCGGCGCTCTTGCCGACCACGAGCACCTTGGAGCGGGGAGCGAGCGGGAGCACCCTGCCGTTGTTCTTGAGCAGGACCTGCGACTCGCGCGCGGCCTTGCGGGCGAGCTGCCTGGCCTGGAGCGCGTCGGCCGATCCGGCCCTGGAGCGGGCCGACGGCTTGCGCGCGTCGAACACCCCGGCGCGGAGCTTCACCCGCAGGATGCGCGTCACCGCGTCGTCGACGCGGGACATCGGGATCTCGCCGGCCTGCACCTGGGTGATGGTGTTGGCGATGAACGCCTTCCAGTCGTTGGGCACCATCACGACGTCGATGCCCGCGTTGATCGCCCGCGCGCAACTGGAGTTCGTGCAGCCGGTGACCTGGCCGATGCCGTTCCAGTCGGAGACCACGACGCCGTCGAAGCCCATCTTCTGCTTGAGGATGTCGGTGAGCGCCCGCTTGCTGCCGTGCATCTTGCCCTCGTTGATACCGAGGTCGGCGTTGGTCCAGCTGTTGAACGACGCCATCACGGTCTGGGCGCCGGCCGCGAGCGCGCCGTAGTAACCCTGGCCGTGGATGTTGATCATCTCGGCCTCGGAGGAGGGGTTGACCCCCTGGTCTGTTCCCTTGAGGGTGCCGCCGTCACCGATGAAGTGCTTGGCGGTCGCGATGACGCCCTTGCCGCCGATGCCCCGTGAGTTCCCGCCCTGCAGGCCCCTGACGGCCTCGTACCCGTAGGCCCGGGTGATGCGGGGGTCCTCGGAGAAGCCCTCGTACGTGCGGCCCCACCGGTCGTCGCGCACGACGGCGAGCGTGGGCGCGAAGGCCCAGTCCTGGCCGGTCGCGTGGATCTGCGTGGCGGTCGCGGCCCCGATGTCGCGGACGAGGCAGGGGTCGTGGGCGGCGCCGAGGCCGATGTTGTGCGGGAAGAGCGTCGCGCCGTAGACGTTGTTGTTGCCGTGGACGGCGTCGATGCCCCAGATGACCGGGATCTTCGTGCGCGTGCCCACGGACGCCTGCCAGTAGGCGTCGGCGAGGTCGAGCCAGGCCTTCGGCGTGGCGTGCTTGTCGCCGCCCGGCCAGGAGCCGCCGCCGTTGAGCACCGAGCCGATGCCGTACTGCGCGACCTCGGCCGGGGTGACGGCGGAGATCTCCGGCTGGGTCATCTGCCCGATCTTCTCGGCCAGCGTCATGCCGGCGAGGATCTTCGCGACCCGCTTCTCGTCGGCCGGGTTCTGCTTGATGTCGCTCTGGACCTTCGGCCAGTCGGCCAGTGTCGGCAGGGTCTTCTCGATGCGGGCGCAGCCATGGTCGGTGGCGGGCTTCCCGATCACCGGCTGCCTTGCGCCCTTCGCGGTGTCGGCGCCCGCGCTAGGGATCCCGGTGGTGCCCGTGGCCAGGATCGCCAGGCCGGCCATCACCGCCAGCGCGCCGCGGCGAGCACCTGATCGGACAGGGGGTGTGGTCATGGAGCGTCCGTTCTCGAGGCACAGCGAGGGTCGCGGCGGCCCCCCGCAGCCGCACTTCGCAGATCTTGACCCTGTGAGAGCCCTGAGTCAATACCTCAATAGAGCGCTCTCCCACATTGGCGCTCAGCCTGCCCTGAGGCGGAAGAGGTCGTCCGCGGCGTCGATGCACGACGCTCCCAGCTCCAGCGACGAGAACAGGTGCAGCGTCTCGGCGGTCTCGATCTCCAGCAGCTCCCACCGCAGGCCGTACCTGGCGTTCCGGGCGACCCGGATGTGCGCCACCTCCGACCAGTGCAACCGCTCGCGGCGCGCGAGCCCGGTCACCACCGTGACCCCCTCGGTGTCGGCGGCGAGCCGTATGGGGGCGATCAGGTCGCGGGCGGCGAACCCGCCGAGGAGCACGGCGGCGGCCGCGCAGAGAAGCATGCCGCGTGTGTCACCGGAGACGACGGCCGCGACGACGCCGAACGCGACGGCCGCCGCCGACTTGGCGGCGGTGAACTCGCGCCGGACGTGCCACTGCCGTGCCTGCCGGGATATGCCGGTCATAGAGGCACGCTACCGCTCACGCGACTCGCGGGCGGAATCGCCTGGCAGCGTGGTTCAGTCGGCGAGGTCCAGGGCCGCCGCGACGATGCTGTCGGTGTCGAGCCCGTGGTAGCGGTACACGTCGTCGATGCTTCCCGACTGGCCGAACTCCGAGACCCCGAGGTGGGTGCCCGGCACCTGGTGGACGCCCGCGAGGAAGGCCAGCGTGTGCGGGTGGCCGTCGGCGACGGTGACGATCGGGGTCGCGCGCCGCGCCGGGAAGACGCTGTCCAGGATCCACGTGGGCGCGTCACCGTGGCCGCCACGGCCGCGGATGCCCTCGAAGACCAGACCGGGGCTGGTCAGGCAGACGACGTCCGCGCCGACGCCCAGCTCGCCGAGACGGGCCGCGGCGGCGAGCGCCTCGGTAACGACCGCCCCCATCGCCGCGATGGTGACCACCGGACTCTCGTGGCGCCTGAGCGGGTAGGCGCCGGCGACGACCTGACGGCGGCGCAGCTCCCGGGCGGCGGGGTCGGCCGGGATGTTCGCGAGGGCCTGGTCCACGGGCCGGGTGGACAGGCGCAGGTACGCCGACCGCCCGCCCGGCCTGCCGAGCCGCGCGAGGGACGCCAGCAGGCACCACTCCAGGTCGAGCGCGAACGCGGGCTCGTAGGCGGTGCAGCCAGGCTGCTCGATGCCGATGGACGGCGTCTTGATGGACTGGTGCGCGCCGCCTTCAGGCCCGAGGCTGACTCCGGACGGCGTGCCCACCAGGATGGACTGCCCGCCGGCGTAGATGCCGAAGGACCAGGGTTCGAGGGCGCGCTCCACGAACGGGTCGTACACCACGCCGATCGGCAGCAGCGGCTGCCCCCAGCGCGACCAGGTGGCCCCGAGCTCGCCGAGCAGCCCCACGAGGTTGGTCTCGGCGATCCCCAGCTCGATGTGCCGGCCGGTGGGCCGCTCGCGCCAGTGCAGGATGGTCTCGGAGTCGTCGTCGAACCAGTTCCTGCGCTCGTCGGTGGCCCAGACCCCGACCTTGTTGAGCCAGCCGCCGAGGTTGGTGCTGGAGCTGACGTCCGGGCTGACGGTGACCACCCGGGCGCCGGCGGCGGGCGCCTGGCGGGTGAGGTCGAACAGCGTGCGCCCGAGCGCCGCCTGCGTCGTCGCGGTGCCGTGCGGCGTGCGGCCGAAGTCCTCCGGCACGTCCGGGACGTCCTGCGGCGGTGGCGGCGTCCTGCGCAGCCGCCAAGCGGTGTCGGCGCAGCGCAGCGCGGCGGGGCTGCCGTCGGGGAACGGCGTCCACGGCCGGGCGGGATCGGCCCCGACCCGTGCGGCGAGCGCGTGCAGCTGGTCGGCGGTCAGCAGGGAGGAGTGGTTCTGGGGGTGCCCCTCGCTCGCCAGCCCGTATCCCTTGACCGTGTACGCGAAGATCACGGTCGGGCGGGTGTCGTCGATGGCCGCGAACGCCTCGCGGAGGGCGGACAGGTCGTGGCCGCCGAGGTTGCGGATGGCGGCGTGCAGCGTGGCCTCGTCGACGCCGGCGAGCAGCCCGGCGATGATGCCGGGGTCGGCGCCGGGAAGGGACGCGTACGTGCCGGTGAGGCGGGCCCGGAGCTCGACGGCGTCGCAGCGCAGCAGCCGCTGGTACTCGGGGTTCGACATGCGGTCGATCCGCGCGCGCAGGACCTCGCCGCCCGGCCGCGCGAACAGCTCCTCCAGCAGCCTGCCGTACTTCACGGTCAGGACCTGCCATCCGGCGGCGGCGAACATGCCCTGCAGCCGGGTGCCACCCATGTTGGGCACCACCCTGTCGAGGGACTGGCGGTTGAAGTCGACGACCCACACGACCTCGCCCAGCTCCGCCACCTGGGGGTCGAGGACGGCCTCCCAGCAGGCGCCCTCGTCGAGCTCGGCGTCGCCGAGGAGCGAGTACTGCCGTCCGGTGCCCGCCCCGCCGAAGTGCGCCTCGACGTAGCGGCGGGCCAGCGCGCCCCAGATCGGCGCGGTGGCCCCGATGCCGACCGAGCCGGTGGAGTAGTCGGCCGGATCGGGGTCCTTGGTGCGGCTCGGGTAGCTCTGCAGCCCGCCGAACTGGCGCAGCGTGGTGAGGTACGACGCGTCGAGCTCGCCCAGCAGGTAGTTGATGGCGTGCAGCACCGGCGACGCGTGGGGCTTGACCGACACCCGGTCGCCCGCGGTGAGACACTCGAACCACAGCGATGTCATGATCGACACGATGGACGCGCTCGACGCCTGGTGGCCGCCGACCTTGAGCCCCGTCGGGTTCGGGCGCACGCGGTTGGCGTGGTCGATCATCGCGGTCGACAGCCACAGCACCCGCTGCTCGATCTCGCGGAGGACGTCGAGGTCGTCGGTCGCGGCGGTCTGAGCGGAGGAGGCCACGAGGTCCATGTGGTTCATCGGATACTTGCCTCTCCAGCAGTCTTCGGCCGCCGCTCAGTTGAGCAGTTTGCTGAGCCATGCTGACCAACAAGGGCGGGTATGCGCAAGAGCATCCCGATTAAGTAAGCTTCATGCACGGTTTTGTAGGGGTGACCCCAGGAAGGTGAGGCAGTATGCGCAGCTCGGGATCGCTCGACCGGGTCGACGCACGACTGCTCCTCGCACTCATCGAAAGCCCGCGGGCCACCGTGCTCGCGCTGGCGGAGCAGGTGGGCCTGTCACGCAACACTGTGCAGGCCAGGCTCGCCAAACTGGAGGAGCGCGGAGTGCTGGCGGCCTTCGAGCGGAGCCTCGACCCCGAGATACTCGGATACCGCCTGACCGCCTACATCACCGTGCGCGTCGACCAGCACAGGCTCGCGCCGGTGTCGGACGGTATGGCCGGCATTCCCGAGGTCATCGAGGTCCTCGGCATCAGCGGAGGGGACGCCGACCTGCTGGTCAGGGTCGCCGCCAAGGACGCCGACGACCTCTACCGGGTCGCCGGCCGCATCCTGGCCACCCCGGGAGTGGAGCGCACCACCACCGCCCTGGCGATGCGCACGCTGGTCAGCCACCGGGTCACTCCCCTGCTCCACCGCACCGCCTCAGGCGACGAGGGCCAGGCGGACGGCCCGGGCGCGCGTACGTGAGCTAGTCGTCCTCGATCTTCCTGGTGTCGCGGGGCTCGACGTACGGCTCCTCCCCGGCGGGCAGGCCAGCCGCGATGGCGCGCCCGCGGGCCAGTTCGGCGTCGAACTCCACTCCGAGGAGCACCGCGATGTTGGTGATCCACAGCCACACCAGGAAGACGATGACGCCCGCCAGCGCCGCGTAGGTCTTGCTGTAGGTGGCGAAGTTGGCGACGTAGAACCCGAACGCGACGGAGGCGACGATCCACAGCACGACGGCGAGGATGCTGCCGGGGGTGACCCAGCGGAACCCGGGATGCTCGACGTTGGGCGCCGCCCAGTACAGCAGGGCGAGGACCGCCGTCACGATGACCACGAGCACCGGCCACTTGGCGACGCCCCAGACGGTCAGCGCGGTGTCGCCGATGCCGAGCACCTTCCCGGCCTGGTCGGCGAGGCCACCGGTGAACACGACGGCCACCGCGCCGACCGCCATCAGCACGACCAGGACGGCGGTGATGCCGAGGCGCAGCGGCAGGGTCTTCCAGATCGGCCGGCCCTCCGGTATCTCGTACATGACGTTCGCGGCGCGCATGAACGCCCCGACGTACCCGGAGGCCGACCACAGCGCGACGGCGATGCCGATGATCGTGGTGATGCCGGCCGCGCGCTGGCTGCCCTGCAGGGACTGGAGCACGGTTTCGATGATCTGCCGGGCGGGGCCGGGGGCCAGGGCGCCCAGGTTGTCGATGAGCGGCTGGGTCGCGGACCTGCCGAACAGGCCGAGCAGAGAGATGGCGGCCAGCAGGGCCGGGAACATCGACAGCACGGCGTAGTAGGTCAGGGCGGCGGCCCAGTCGGTGACGTCGTCCTGCTGGAACTCCTTCACGGTGCGCTTGAGCACCGACCACCACGATCGCCCGGAAAGCTCCAACGGGCCCTTGGGCGCCGCCTCGACCGCGCCTTCCGAACCAGGCCGGATGTCGTGATGTGTCATGGCATGCACCGTCTTCTGGTCAAGGCACTGTCCGCTCCCCGACCGCGGCTGCCCTGACACCGGAGGGGCAAACACCCCTCCGTGACGGCGAGCGCCCCGCTCCGGGAGGCCGTTCGGTCCTCCGGTGCGGGGCGCTCTCGCTCCCCCCGGCGGCGCCTAGGGCACGAACCTCTCGTTGGGGACGCAGTGGGTCATCTTCAGACCTGTCACGTCGCGAGGGCCGTTCTTGCCGAGGTTGGACAGCCGCTGCTTGTCCTCCACGGTCAGGTCCTGGCTCGCCAGCGGCTCCAGGTGCGCGACGTCCTCGGGATCGATGCCGAGGCCCGCGCCCACGCGCAGCCCGAGATCGTCCTCGACCATGAGGAAGTGCCAGACCATCCGCTCCTGAACGGCGCGATCGCACTCGCCGATCATGGTGGTGAAGTTGAGCACCAGGTCGTCGCGCTCCCACTCCTCCATGAGCAGGTAGCGCTGGCCCGCCTGCTGGTAGTCGTTGGTCCGCGGGATGCGCTTGCGTGTCAGCCGCCCGCTGATGACCGGGCCCTGCTCGTCGTGGGCCGGGTACCGCCCTTCGCGCAGCCCGCCGGTGATGGAGGGCTCGTAGTTGACGTGCGGGTTCTCCCCCTCGCCGTCGACGTGATAGGTCATCTGCCCGTCGCGCTGGTTCGTACGGACCTCGGCGTGCTTGGCCTGGTTCACCGGCAGCTGCAGGTAGTTCGGGCCCACCCGGTAGCGCTGGGTGTCGCTGTAGGAGAACGTCCGCCCGACGAGCATCTTGTCGTCGGAGAAGTCGAGCCCGTCGATCAGCACGCCCGTGCCGAACGAGATCTGCTCGTTCTCGGCGAAGAAGTTCCGGACGTTGCTGTTCAGGACCATCCGCCCGACGGGCAGGGCAGGGAACCGGTCCTCGGGCCACACCTTGGTGTCGTCCAGCGGGTCGAAGTCCAGCTCGGGGTGCTCGTCGTCGGTCATGATCTGCACCCGCAGCTCCCACTCCGGGTACTCGCCGCGGTCGATCGCGTCCTGGAGGTCCTTGGTGGCGTGCCCGAGGTCGCGCCCCTGGACGATGGCCGCGTCGGCGGCGGTCATGCTCCTGACGCCCTGCTTCGGGATCCAGTGGTACTTCACCAGGTGGGTCTCACCGCGCTGGTTCACCCACTTGTAGGTGTTGACGCCGAACCCCTGCATGTGACGGTAGTCCGACGGGATGCCCCGGGGGCTGAACAGGTTGATGATCATGTGCATGCTCTCGGGCGTCTGCGACATGAAGTCGAAGATCCGCTTCGGTTCCTGGTGGAACGTCACAGGGTCCGGCTTGAGCGAGTGGATGACGTCGGGGAACTTGATGGCGTCCCTGATGAAGAACACCGCGAGGTTGTTGCCGACGAGGTCCCAGTTGCCGTCCTCGGTGTAGAACTTCACGGCGAAGCCGCGCGGGTCGCGGGCGGACTCCGAGGAGTCCCTCCCACCGATCACCGTTGAGAAGCGGACGGCGACGTCGGTGCGCTTGCCCTGCTCGCGGAACGGCGCGGCGCGGGTGTAGCGGCTGATCGGCTCGTCCCCGAGGTAGCCGGTCGCCTCGAAGAACCCGTATGTCGTGATGCCGCGCGCGTGCACGACACGCTCGGGGATGCGCTCGCGGTCGAAGTGGCTGATCTTCTCCAGGAACTGGTAGTTCTCCAGCGTCGCGGGGCCGCGCGCGCCGACCGTCCGCTGGTTCTGGTTGTCGTAGATCGGGTGGCCTTGCCGGTTCGTCAGCACCGGTCGCTCGTCATTGGGCTCCGGTCCGGTGCTCGACACGTCCGTCATGACGACGGCTCCCTCCTGTGGCGGTCACGGTCGTGAACCCCTATCCGTTTTCGCCACCGCTAAAGCTCACACTTCAGTCAAAAACGGGTGCTGTGTCGACCATCACAGCGCCCGAGCCCGATCGCGCCGGCCCACCGCACCGCGATCCTGGTCGAGGGCAGGGTCGCGGTCTGCTGCCCCACCTCGTCGCCGGCCGACGCCTCCCCGATCCGCCCCCGGATGACGAGGGCGAGGCTCAGGACGCGTAGGCGGGCGGGGAGGTCACGCGCCGGCGCCTCAGCCTGGCCGGGCGCCAGGTGACGACCATCGCGAAGGCCAGCAGCAGCTCGGCGACGTCCCCTCCGTAGTACATGATCTCGGCGCCGCCCCGGAGCTGGGCGGCGGGCACCGGGACGTCGACGAGGAGCCCGGCGTACATGAGCTGGGACAGCGTGGCGTGAACCGCGACAGCCACGCCGAGCACGACCAGCCGGCGCGGCACCGAGGGGCGGCCCGGGGCTGGATCGGGCCCCGCGATCACCCAGGCGAACAGACAGCCCGCGAGCAGGAAGTGGGCGTGGACCAGGTGATGGAGCACCGGATGGCCGGCCGTCGCCCGGTACAGCGGGGTGAGGTACAGCGCCGCGAGACCGCCCACGTTGAGCACCAGCGCGACCCACGGGTCGGCGACGGCGTGGAAGGCCCGGCTTCTCAGCACCACCGTGAGGGCGCGCCGGTGGCGAGGCGAGGCCGATCGCAGCACGAGCGTCACCGGAGCGCCGATGACCAGGCCGAGCGGCGCCAGCATCCCGAGGAGGAGATGCTGGAGCATGTGCCCGCGGAAGTCGTGCCCGGCGAACGACGCGACCGGCGGCAGCGAGCCCACCAGCAGGAGCGTCGCGCCCACGGCGAAGCTCGCCGTGCGCCGGTGGCTCCACCCTCTGGCCTTCCCGCGCCGCCGGGCCGCGAGCACGGCGTAGCAACCCGCGAGCAGGACGGCGGCGGCGACCACCGCGAGTGCCGCCCCTTGGCCGTGGGTCTCGTGCGCGTGCACGGTCAGGCCTCCCGCGAGGAGGAGCGGTCCGTGCACAGGTCGACGACCGTGCCGCCTCGCTGCAGCAGCAGGCCGCCCGCGATCAGCAGGGCACCAAGGACGAGGAACCCGATGTCCCACCATGTCTGGTAGGCATCGGTGCGCACGTGGTGGATGGCCAGGATGTGGTGGTCCACGGTCCCCTCGACGAGGTTGAACAGCCCCCACCCGACCAGGCCCCACCCCCACAGCACGCGGGATCTCCAGATCCTGCCGCGCGAGTGGGTGACCCGCGAGTACAGCAGGCCGAGGCCGGCGAGCACCGCGAGCCAGGTGAACACGTGGAAGAAGCCGTCCCACATCGTGTTCATCTCCAGCCCGGTGACGGTGTGGGGCGAGTAGTAGCGCACGCCGATGTTGTCGCTGTCCGTACTGCTCAGCATGTGATGCCACTGGAGCACCTGGTGCAGCAGGATCCCGTCGACGAACCCGCCCAGCCCCACGCCGAGGACGATGCCCGGCAGCATGACATCGCGCTCTCCACCGGCCCCGCCGGCCGGTCTGGTCGCCATCATGGTCGCCTCCCCGATTCGGCAAGCGATGGAGGTACCGGTTCTCCGATCACGTCCGTCACCTCCCCCCGCGTGGCGGCGTGTAAGCCGGGCTTGATCATCTGCTTGCGCGGAGCGTGATCACCCCGAAGCGAACGCGGCGACCGCGGCCGTGCCTGACCGGTCGGCCCGGTCTTCGGTTGGATGTCCGGTAGGAGACAATCGTCCCGTTCGGTGGCGGAGTCGGGTGGACGGAGAAGCCGGTGCGCGCGGTGCGGTACGACGGGTTCGGCGAGCAGCCGGAGGTCCGCCAGGTGGCCGATCCTGAGCCACCGCGCGCGGGTGCCGTGATCAGGGTGGAGGCGACAGGACTGTGCCGGAGCGACTGGCACGGCTGGATGGGCCACGACCCCGATATCCGGAAATTTCCGCATGTGCCGGGGCATGAGCTGGCCGGCGTCGTCGAGGCGGTCGGCGGCGACGTGACGCGGTGGCGTCCCGGCGACCGCGTCACCACCCCCTTCATCTGCGCCTGCGGACGGTGCCCGGCATGCGCGGCCGGCGACGCGCAGGTCTGCGAGAACCAGACCCAGCCCGGGTTCACACACTGGGGCTCGTTCGCCGAGTACGTCGCCGTCGAGCATGCCGACGTCAACCTCGTCCGCCTGCCCGGCTCCATGTCCTTCCCGACCGCCGCGAGCCTCGGGTGCCGCTTCTCCACCGCCTTCCGCGCGGTCGTCTCGCAGGGGCGCGTGGCGGCCGGCGAGTGGGTGGCGGTGTACGGGTGCGGCGGCGTCGGCCTGTCGGCGGTGATGATCGCCGCCGCGAGCGGCGCCCGGGTGGTCGCCGTCGACGTCTCCCCCACCGCGCTCGAACTGGCGGCGCGCTTCGGTGCCGCGGAAACCGTCCTCGTGGAGACCGCGGACGGGTCCGAGCGCGTCCGGGAGATCACCGGCGGGGGCGCCCATCTCACCGTCGACGCGCTCGGCAGCGCCGCCACCTGCGGCGTCGCCATCGAGAGCCTGCGGCGGCGCGGACGGCACGTACAGGTCGGCCTGCTGCCCCGGGTCGCCGGGCATCCGGCCATCCCGATGGACCGGGTCATCGCGCTCGAACTGGAGATCGTCGGCAGCCACGGCATGGCCGCGCACGCGTACCCGCCCATGCTGGCGATGATCACCGGCGGGACGCTGCGGCCGGAGCTGCTCATCACCCGCACGATCGGCCTCGGCGAGGCCCCGGAGGCCCTGGCCGCCATGGGGACCATGGGCACCCCCGGAGTGACGATGATCCTCCCCGGTCATCCGTAGGCCGCCCGTAGCGGTGATCCTCCTGTTCCTGGGGCTTCGGAGGTACTTCGTCACCGGGCTCACCGGCGCCGTCAAGGACTGATTCCCTGCTCCTCTTCCACTTCACACCATCGGCCGTGAAGCGCCGCGCCGCCATGGGTCCGTACGTCCCGGAGATGGTGGTCCGGGGCCGGAGACCGCATCCGGGGGGCTCGGGCGGCGTTAAGTGCGCACCGGAACTGGTAGGAAGGGATTCATGCCTGCCCTGACACCCGCAGGCCAAAGGAGCTGATCATGCAGTTTGGAGCCGATCCGCAACAGGGACTCAGCGTCTCTCGCGGCATACAGGAAAGCGCGGTAGTCGTCCAAGTTCGAGGCGAGCTGGACTACCGTTCCGCCCCGCTCCTCCGGGGCGAGCTCGGCGGTGTCTGGGAAATCCCGGGCATATCCGCCATCATCCTCGACCTTTCCGAGGTCACCTTCTGCGACTCCGTCGGGCTGAGCGAGCTGATCGCCGTGCTGCGGCGCAGCCAGAACACCGGCCATGCCCTGATGGTCAGCGGCCTGCAGGGCACGCTGCTGCGCGTGCTGACGATCACTGGGCTGCACAACGCCTTCGACAGCTACGCCACCGTCGAGGAGGCCCTGCGGCGGGCATCCCCCATCCTGGACCCCCGAATGCCCGCGCCCCCGGCGATCGCCGTCCCGTCGGTCCTGGAACCGCCGGTGGCCCCGCACTCCCCCTTGGAACCACTCGTGACCGCGCAGTCCCCCCTGGAACCAACGATGGCCCCGGCTTCCCCCCTGGAACCAACGATGGCCCCGGCTTCCCTCCTGGAACCGGCGGCAGCCGCCGCCCCGGCCTTTGAGACACCCTCCGCCTTGGACCGGCCTGCCGCTATGGATCTCTTGGAAACCACGCCGGCCGCCCAGGAGCCGTCCACCATGCTGGAAACACCGGACGCGGGCAACGACCTGCCGCCCGGCCAGGCGACCCCGGCCTCCTGACCGGTTCGCCCTCACATGAAGCGGCCACCGCCGACCTCCAGGACCGTGCCGGTCATGTAGCTCGACAGGTCCGAGGCGAGGAAGAGGACGGCGCCCGCCACCTCGTGCGGCTCACCCGCCCGCTTCAGCGGGATGTCGGCCTCTCTGGCGGCGAAGACGTCGGGCGGCATGGCCGCGGTCATCGCGGTGCGGATGAGCCCCGGCTGCACGGCGTTGACCCGGACGCCGCGGGGAGCCAGCTCCTTGGCGGCGGCCTTGGTGAGCCCGATGATGCCCGCCTTGGCGGCGCTGTAATTCGTCTGCCCGAAATTGCCCGACTTACCAGACAGGGAGGAGATGTTGATGATCGAACCGGATCCGGCCGCGCGCATCACCTCCGCCGCCGCCCGCACGCCGAGCCACGTTCCCTTCAGATGGACGTCCACCACCGCCTCGAAGTCGGCGAGGGTCATCTTGCGCAGGGTGGCGTCCCGCGTGATCCCCGCGTTGTTGACCAGGATGTCCAGCGTGCCGAAGCGTTCGACGGCGTGGTTCACGGCGGCCGTGACCGCCTCCTCGTCGGTGACGTCGCATCCGAGCGAGGACACCGGCTCCCCGCCACCCAGCCGTTCGGCAGCCGTCGCGGCCAGCGCGGCGTCCTGGTCGGTCACCACGACCCTGGCCCCGTGCTCGTGCAGGATGCGGGCGATGGCCAGCCCGATGCCCTGCCCGGCCCCGGTGACCAGGGCCGTACGACCCGGCACCAGCCCGCCGCCGGTCACGTGAGGCACCCGGCGGCAGCCGCTTCCGCCCGCCCGCGGCGGCGCCGTGCCGCGCCCGCCGCCCGATCACCGGTCCCGCCGAAGACCTTCACCCGGACACCGCCCTTCGCTCGTCCCATCCGGAAATTAGATCATCCGAGCGGTCCAGGGTGCCCGGCGTACCGGCGGGGGGCTCAGCCCATCCAGACGGTCTTCACGTTGCAGAACTCGCGGATGCCGTTGGCGGCCAGCTCCCGGCCGTACCCGGAATGCTTGATGCCGCCGAACGGGAGCTGCGGATAGGAGGTGACCATGCCGTTGACGAACACCAGGCCGGCCTCCAGCTCGTCGGCGAAGCGCTCCTGCTCCTCCTGGTCGGCGGTCCAGGCGTTCGCCCCGAGCCCGAACGTGGTGGCGTTGGCCAGCGCCAGCGCCTCGTCGATGTCCTCCACCCGGTACAGCTGCGCCACCGGGCCGAACACCTCCTCGCCGAACATCCTCATGTCCGGGGTGACATCGGTGATCACCGTCGGCTCGAAGAACCACCCGGTACGGGACGGGGTCACTCCCCCGCACAGCACCCGGGCGCCCCTGCCGACCGCGTCGGCGACCAGCTTCTCCACGTCGTCCCGCCCCTGCTGCGTGGCGAGGGGCCCGACGTCGGTCGTCTCGTCCATGGGGTCGCCCAGCCGCAGCGACTGCATCCGCGACACGAACCGGGCGGTGAAGTCGTCGTACACGCCGGCGTGGACGATGAACCGCTTGGCGGCGATGCACGACTGGCCGTTGTTCTGCACGCGGGCGGTCACGCCGGTCTCCACCGCCCTGCCGAGGTCGGCCAACGGCATGACGACATAGGGATCGGAGCCGCCGAGCTCCAGCACCGTCTTCTTGATCTCGCCACCCGCGATCGAGGCGACCGAACGGCCCGCCGCCTCCGAACCGGTGAGGGTCGCCGCCACCACCCGGCCGTCGCGCAGCACCCGTTCGACCCCGTCCGAGCCGATCAGCAGGGTCTGGAAGCAGCCGTCGGGGAACCCGGCGCGGGCGAAGAGCCCGCCGAGGTAGAGCGCGACCTGCGGCACGTTCGACGCGTGCTTCAGCAACCCGACGTTGCCCGCCATCAGGGCGGGCGCGGCGAACCGGATCACCTGCCAGCAGGGGAAGTTCCACGGCATGACCGCGAGCACCGGCCCGAGCGGCTGATACCGCACGTACGCCCGCCGGGCGCCCACGGCGGCGGGGTCCGAGGGCTCGTCGGCCAGGAACTCCTCGGCGCGCTCGGCGTAGAACCGCATGCCGCCGACGCACTTGGCCACCTCGGCCCTCGCGGAGGCCAGCGTCTTGCCCATCTCAAGGGTCATCAACCGGGCGACGTGGTCCTGCTCGGCCTCCAGCAGCCCGGCGGCGCTCAGCATCCACTCGGCACGCCGCTTGAAGTCGCTGGTGCGGTATCTCTCGAACTCGGCGGCGGCGAGCGCGAGCCGCTCCTCCACCTCGTGCTCGTCCAGCGGCTCGAAGGTCTTCAGAGTCTCACCCGTCGCCGGGTTGATCGTCGCGATCGCCATGAGCACCCCCCGGAACCTGGCTCTCGCTCCCAGTATCCGCCTCACCACCTCGCAGGACGGCCGGGGGGAGGCCCGCGTCTAGAGACGCACCTCGTACTCGGGCGAGCGCCGCCGTCCGGGCTGGCCCGGCTCGGTGCTGGGCTCCACCTTGCGGATGTAGCCGGCGGCCTCAAGCAGGTCCAGCGCGGGGACCATCGCCGCGACGGTCTTGAAGCGGCGCGCGAGGCGGCGGAACACGTCACGCCGCCGGAAACGCCGCGCCCCCGTACGCCGGATGCACTCCAGCACGGCGCGGGCGTCGTCGGGCAGGGCGGCGTCGGACCGTGTGGGGGGCGTGACCGCGCTGATCTGCATCCGCGAGGCGCTCTCGTTCCTGATGCGCGAGATCTCGAGGATCAGATCATCGAGATCCACCAGCAGCCGCGTGGCGGCGCGGAAGCGCTCGAAGTCGTCCTGGATCTGCAGCAGCCGCTCGGCTTCCTGACGCATGGCTGAATAATGTCATTTTTGGCATCTATGTCAACACAACCTCCATCCCCGATTTCGCCGCTTCCGCGCGTCCCACGGCCGTACATCGTGATCACCTTTGGCCAGGAGGAGGCCCCGGCCTCACCGGCCGAGGCGCCCGTGAAATGACCTTCCCGCGACGAAACTATGGGCGACCGGTGACATCGTCGCCGGTGAGCGCGTACGCGAGGGCGCTCTCGATGTCCTGCTCACGGCCCCAGGCGTACTCCGCCTCGAACGCCCGGTCCCCGAGCACCGCCCTGGCCCGCCACTCGGCCTCCTCGCGCAGCCCGTCCGGCTCGAAGGGGCCGTGCCGCAGGCCGAAGCCGCGCTCGACGAGGTCGCCGATGCCGAGCAGCCGGGCCGACCGTTCCATCTCGCCGAGGCCCACCGCCGAACGGGCCATGCTCGCCAGCGCCATCACCATCCCGAGGCTGTCGTTCAGCAGGTGCTTCGCCCGCAGCGACGTGCGGGCGAACCTGTCGGCCATCGGGAAGTCCCTGCGGTCGAGCTCGATGAGGCTGCGTACCCAATCTCCTGAGGAGTGCAACCAGATGTCGCCGCGCGAACCGCACAGCGACCGCTGCTGGCGCAGGCACGACAGCGCCTGCTCCGGCCTGCCGAGGCGCGTCAGCGCGTACGCCTGGCCCGTCAGCGCGTACGCGAGGCCGGCGCCACGGTCACCGCCGTCCTCGTGCGTCTCCCGCGCGCGCTCGTACATGGCCAGCGCCTCGGAGACGTAGCCCCAGTGGAGCCCGGTGTTCGCGCAGCAGACCGTGCCCCACCCGGCCGCCGCCAGGTCGCTCTCGGAGAACGACTGCGACAGGCACTCGGTGGCGAGGTCGTTGGCCTCGTCCAGGTCTCCCTGGAAATCGGCCAGCCACGCGCAGGCCCACAGCGCCCGCGACAGGCTCGCGCCGGAGGCATGGCTGACGGCGAGCGCCCGCTGGAGGTAGTGGCGTCCCTCGGAGATGAATCCGCAGGCCATCCAGAAGTAGGCGAGCCTCCCGGCGAGGTCGAGGCCGACGGCGTGCTCGGCGGGGTCGGCGGGGTCGGCGAGGCAGTGGTCGAGCGCGGAACGGAGGTTCGGCAGCTCGTGGTTCATGCGGCGGTACCACGCGACCTGGTCAGGGCCGAACCACTCCTCGTCGAACCGCCGGGCCAGGCGCAGGTAGTAGTCGCGGTGACGGAATCGCGTCTGGGCGCACTCGCCGAGCTCGCGCAGCCACTCCGCGCCGTACTCCCTGAGCGTGTCCAGCATCCGGAAGCGGATCGCCCTGCCGGTGTCGATCCGCCGCACGATGGACTTCTCGACAAGAGCGATCAGGACGTCTTCCACCAGCTCGCGCCGCAGCCCGGTTTCCGAGCCGGTGTCGGGGTCGGCGCAGATGGCCTGCGCCGCCTCCAGGTCGAAGTCGCCGGCGAAGACCGACAGGCGGGCCCAGAGCAGGCGTTCCAGCGGCTCGCACAGCTCGTGGCTCCAGCCGATGGCCGTGCGCAGCGTCCGGTGGCGCGGCGGGCCCGTACTGCTCTCGCTCGACAGCAGGTCGAAACGGTCGTCGATGCGGCCCATGATCTGCTCGACGGACAGCGTGCGCAGCCGTACCGCCGCCAGCTCGATCGCCAGGGGGATGCCGTCGAGCCGCCGGCACAGCAGCGCCACCTCCGGCGTCGCGACGAACCCGGGCACATGCGACGCCGCCCGGTCAGCGAACAACGCGACCGCACCCCCCGGAGCCACACTCGCGGAAGGCGCCACCGGACCGCCGGACATAGCAGGCGCGCCCGCGGAAGGCGCGGCCGGGCGGTAACGGCCCTCGATGGGCAGCGGCTCGACCTGGAAGCACGACTCGCCGGGCAGCCCGAGGAGACACCGGCTGGTCACCAGGATCCGCAGCTCGGACGCGGCCAACAACGTCTCCACCATCGCGGCACACCCCTGCACGAGGTGCTCGCAGGTGTCCAGCACGATCAGCGAGCGCCGCCGCGCGAGGAACTCCACGAGAACGGCCATCTGCGAGCGGCCGGCCTGCTGGGCGACCCGCAGCACCGAGCTGACGGCATGGCCGAGCAGCGCCGGCTCGCGGAGCGACGACAGCTCCACGAACCAGACCCCGTCGGGGAAACGCGACCTCAGATCGCCCGCGACATGCAGAGCAAGCCGCGTCTTGCCGACCCCGCCCACCCCCGTGAGCGTGACCAGGCGCGACTCCCCCAGCATCCGCACGACCTCAGCGACCTCGCGCTGCCGTCCCACAAAGCTCGTTTCCTCGGCGGGCAGGTTGCCCACGTGTGCCCCAGCCGGCACATCCCTCGCCGCCCCACGTCACCTCGGCTCCAGATGCTCCGCAATCGTAAGTCAGCCCCGCCGATCTGGAAAGATCGCGATATGCCACGCTCACATACGGCCTCCGCGACTACCGAACCCCTCGAAGGTCACGACCGGATGGTACGCGCACGCGTCCCCGGACTGTCTTCGGCTCACGCCGCCGAGGTGGCGAGGTCCCGACGGAGGAGTAGCGCCGAACTTCACTTGTACGGTTCACACCCGGTTTCTGGGCGTGAGCCGCACTGCCTGCAACTGCGTCATCGCCCTTCCGCCGATCCAGGCGGTTGATGTCAGTCCTCTTCGGACGACCGGCCTCGAACGCACCGTGGTAGATGCTGGTGTCCATGCCGGTAACCCTTCGGCCTGGTGTTCGACGGGGCTGACGACCTCTTGTGAGGAGTGGCCAGGAGTTTCGGGCGGTGCCCGGCCTGCTCAGAGATCTCGTTCGCTTCCTGGGCAAGGAGCACAGGCCGGGAGTGAGGACGTCAACCAGGGTGTTCATCGGCTCCCACGTCTTGCCCTCCTTGGCCGTGGGCGCCGGATCACCGAGCGATCTGTTCGGTTCGCTTTTTTTGGCTGAGGCGAACAACTTAGGTTGATTTTGTTCGGTACACTTATATTGGCTCAGTCGAACAAAATCATGGGAGCGTCGGTGTCAGGATTGGGCAGGCCGTCCAGGGCGACTGTGTATCAGCGCCTCGACGAGGCCGTTCGAGAACTCCGTGACCGCTTGGGCGGATTGCCTTCGCCCGCTGAGGCGGAGGACATCTGGTCTGACATCTGGCACCAGGAGGCCCATAACAGCACTGCGATCGAGGGCAACACGCTCGTGTTGCAAGAGGTGGAGAAGCTCCTTGAGGAGGGCCGGGCGGTAGGCGCGAAGCCGCTCAGGGACTACATGGAGGTGAGGGGATATGGCGATGCCGCGAAGTGGGTGTACGGGCAAGCACTGGAGCCGGGAGACTGGCAAAACGGAGATCTCATCACGCTCCAGGAGGTTCGTCAGATACACCACACCGCCATGTCGCTCGTGTGGGCTGTCGACCCCCATCCTCATGCCACTCCCGCCGAAGGCCCTGGGAACTTCCGGCAGCACGAGATCGCCAAGTTCCCGGGCGGTATGAAGCCGCCGCCATGGCCGGAAGTCGACCCCCAGATGCGGGACTGGGTGAAGGCTGTCGATGACCTTCGCGGCGAGTCCGAGGAACCCCTCCCCGAACGCTTGGCCCACGTTCATAACCGGTTTGAACAAATACACCCGTTCCTCGACGGCAACGGACGGACCGGCCGTTTGGTGCTCAACCTGATACTTTCCAGGATTGGATATCCACCAGCGATCATCTACAAGCGTGACCGCGACAAGTACCTTCAGGCGATGCGTCGGGCCGACAATGGCGAGTTCGGTCCATTGGGTGAACTCATCGCGCGCAGTGTGACGACAAATCTGTACCGCTTCGTCATGCCGGCGGTGGCCGGCCCGGTCAAGCTTGTCCCCCTACCTGCTCTCGCGACGCGCGACGTCACCGAAAATGCCCTCCGGGTAGCTGCCGCACGGGGACGACTTCGTGCGGTCAAGGGGGACGACGGCATGTGGCGTAGCAGCAAGAAGTGGGTGAACGACTACCTCAAGTCGAGGCATCGCAGGTCGTGACGTGTCTGCTGTGGATAAAGGGTGACATGAGCGGCACGACCACACCAACAGTGCCCTCCTCCATAACGGCCACTGAGGCATGGGCGGCACGGGCGTGAGCTGCCTCACCGGCCTCACTACCGGCGAAGCCTGATCGAGACAGGGCCACTCCTATCAGGGGTGTGGCCCTCGTCCTCGAAAGATCTTCACTACTCCACGCCCACCCAGGGCAATTTGCTACTGACAGTAGTAAAGTGGTCGGCGTGAGCGAGTCTGAGCTGGAATTCCCCCTTGGGGAGGGGCCTGCTACCAAGATCAGCGTCTCCTTGCGTGCAGGTAATGTCCGTGCTGTACGGGAACGCGTCGGGGCGCGTGGTTTCTCTGCCTACGTAGACGCGGCGGTCGAGCGCCAGATCGAGCGCGACCTGCTGGAGGAGGCGCTACTAGGGCGTGTCCTGTGGATCTTTGATGGTGGTTTGGTGTAGATCGGTACGGTGGATGATCGTCTGAATCGTCATGACCTGTCCGAGGAGGAATGGCAGCGGCTGTTGCCGCTGCTGCCCGTCAATCCGCGTCAGGGCGGCCGGTGGGCCGATCACCGGCTGGTGATCAACGGGGTCTTCTTCCGGACCCGGACCGGCTGCCCGTGGCGGGATCTCCCTGAGGGCTATGGGAACTGGAAGACGGTCTACAACCGGCATCGCCGCTGGTCATTTGACGGCACTTGGGAATCGATCCTGGATCGGCTGCGCGCGGGATGCGATGAGGCCGAAGGCGAGGACTGGACCGTCAGCGTCGACTCCACCATCGCCCGCGCGCATCATCATGCGGCCGGGGCGCGTCATGAGCCGCCCGCCGACGTCCCGGAAAAGGGGATCGTGTAGATCACGAATCGGCCAAGGGCCGGGAAGGGCTCGGACGTTCCCGTGGCGGCCTGACCACCAAGATCCATCTGGCTGCCGATCGGCGGTGCCGTCCGATCGCGCGCCTGACCAGTGCGGGGCAGCGAGCCGACAGCCCGTATTTCACCCGGGTGATGGCGGCTATCCGCATTCCGCGGCGCGGTCGTGGCCGTCCACGCCGACGGCCGGGCCGTGCCCTGGCCGACAAGGCCTACTCCTCCCGCGGCAACCGCGCCTACCTGCGGAGACACCGCATCAACGGCGTCATCCCGGAGAAGAGGGACCAGCAGGCCAACCGCCTCAAACGAGGCCGCAAGGGCGGTCGGCCACCAATATTCGACGCCGCACGGTACACCGAGCGCAACACCGTTGAACGCTGCATCAACAAACTC
The DNA here is from genome assembly GCF_040685555.1 of Sphaerisporangium sp. NPDC088356. Classification (NCBI taxonomy): domain Bacteria; kingdom Bacillati; phylum Actinomycetota; class Actinomycetes; order Streptosporangiales; family Streptosporangiaceae; genus Sphaerisporangium; species Sphaerisporangium sp. NPDC088356. Next base: position 9,432 of record NZ_JBFBIK010000064.1, on the reverse strand, counting down.
AAGTCATACCGCGCCGTGGCCATGCGCTTCGACAAGCGCGAACGTATCTACCAGGGCACCATCGATGTCGCCTCGATCAGGATCTGGCTCCGGGACCCAGTTCCTTGATTCACAGGACACGCCCTAGCCAACGAGAGTGAGGCCGGTCCTATCCCGCAGGCACTCCGGGACGAGGCGGCGGAGTTGTTTCGCAGCGTGAAGTCCACTCCTGAGCTCCAGGAGGGGGACGGATGGCACGGGCGCGAAGCAAGCTGAGTGCCGGCACGGTGGTTCTGGACTCGGAGGGGTTGTCGAAGTGGTGTGCGGCCGACCAGCAAGTCACGGCGATCGTGCGAGAAGCGCAGAACAACGACTTCCGTGTCGTCGTCTGTGCCATGACACCGATCGAGGCTTTTGATATTCGCGTGAAGAACGATCGACTTCGCTGGCACCTATCTCGGCTAAGGGTCGAGGCTGTCACGGAGGAGATTTCTCTGCACGCTCTTGAGTTGCTCCGCGCTGGGGGCCTCCACGGACACAAGTACGCGATCGACGCAGTCGTGGCCGCTGCCGCCCTCCGGGCGATCAAACCAGTCATCGTTCTGGCATCGGATGCAGATGACATGCTGAAGCTATGTGGCAAAGCAGTCCGGGTCGTGAGCGTCTGAGTGATCCAGCCCACCCGTCGTCTCGACCAGCGCGCTCAATCCACGACCGCGAGGCCCGCGCCCACCGCCGTTCCGCTGTCCGCCGGGGCAGGCGTGCCGCCGTCACTCGGCGCGGGCGTGCCACCATCCACCGGCGCCGCCGTGTCCGCGGGAGCCGCGCTGTCCACCGGTGCCGTCGTATCCGTGGACGCCGCGCTGTCCGTGGGAGCGCCCGTGTCCGCGGCAGCCGCCGTGTCACCGGGGTCGGCGGACGCGTCCGGTGCGGGACCGCCGGACGAGGGGGCCGGCTTGGCCGAAGCGCTGGGCTTGTCGCTTACGAGGATCTGTACGGGACCATCGGACTTCGCGGTCTTCTTGGGCTCCGGGGTCTTCGTCGGCTTCGGGGTCGGGGTGGCCTTCGCGCCGACGGCGGCCTTGGCCAAGGCACTCGGCTTCTCGGTGTCCAGAGGGATCGACGTGTCGAGGGGGATCGCGGTGTCGACGGGGGTCGCGGTGTCCAGAGGGATCGCCGTGTCGTAGGGCTGGGCGGTGGTCGCGGCTCCGTCAAGGGTGCAGGTGGCCAGGGAGTCTAGGGAGTCCGGCTTCTCCCCCGCGCCGCCGAGGGAAGCCGCGCACCACACTCACACCAGCGCGGGGAACCTCAGGAGCGACGCCTGTGCGCCGGCCACTTGGCTCTGGTCTGGTCCGCGCGTGAGCGGAGGAATGCCCGCAGACGCCCGGTCACGCCCGTACGGCCGGCGGCGGACGGGGGCGTGCTCGCGGGGAGCGGGCCGGTGGCCGATGCCTCGGCGAGGCGGTCACGCAGCCGCGATCGGATCTCCTCCGGGGTGTACGCGCGGCGACGCCGCTCAGCCCGGGCGATCACCACTCCCGTGGCCGCGACCCCCGCGAAGCCTGCCAAGCCGAGTATCTTCCACCAGCGCATGTCCCTAGGCTAATGGGATGTCTGGCGTAAGCATCAGCCTCGACGAGGCCCTCGATCTGACGCGCACCGGCGATGTCTGGCTGTTCCGCGGGCGCACGGTACCCGACCGGGCCATCCAGATGACGACGAACAGCCCGGTCAACCACGTGGGCATGTCCGTCGTCATCGACGACCTGCCGCCGCTGATGTGGCATGCCGAGCTGGGCCGATCCTTGCCCGACATGTGGTCGGGCACCCACCAGCGCGGGGTCCAGCTGCACGACCTGCGCGACGCGGTGGTGGTGTGGGCGACGAGGTACGGGCAGCGGGCGTGGCTGCGCCAGCTCGACAGGCCGGTCACCCGCGAGATGGAGGACGGGCTGTTGCGCGCCATCGCGCGTCTCGACGGCACGCCGTTCCCCTCGACGGCCCGGCTCGCCGGCCGCTGGCTGCGCGGCCGGGTGCCCGCCTTCAGGCGGGGCGCGGGCGACGCCGCCCTGGAGACCGCCTACTGCGCGGAGGTCGTCGCCGCGACGTACCAGGACATGGGCCTGCTCCCCGCCGGGCGCAATCCCAACTGGTACGACCCCGGCCGCTTCTGGAGCGGTGACGACCTGGAGCTCTCGGCGGGGGCGCGGCTGGGCGGGGAGATCCCGGTGCGGATCCCCCCTGACGCCCGCGCGACGCCCCGTACGCCGGCGGCCACCAGCTGACCGCCCGGCGGTCTCAGGCCGATCTGCCCATGGCCTTCCTGATGGCGTCGCGCGTGCGGTCGATGATGGCGGCGGGCGGGCCGAGCAGAAAGTTGAGGGTGGCCGACTCGACGCCGGGATGCGGGTGGGTGGGCGCCATCGCCTCCGCGGCCCTCACCCCGGCCGCCATGGCGCGGCGCTCGGCCTCGCTGGTATGGGCCCGCAGCAGCGTGAACTCGTCACGCTCCTCCGCCCGCGCGTGCGCCAGCACGGTGGCCCGCAGCGCCCGCAGGTTGTGGGAGAACTCCGGGTGGTCGGTCCCGAGTTGCTCAAGGTGGCTGAGCAGCAGCTTGCCCTGCCTCTCCTCGTTGAGGCGCCTGTCCACCACCGTGTCGCCGTCTTCCAGCTTCAGCCGGGCGTACGGGTGCACGATCTCCTCCTCGGCGGTCTCGTGCACGGCCAGCATCCGCACGAGGCGCTGGAAAGCCTCGCCCTGCTCGGAACCGGCGGCCCGCTCCACCTCGTCGAAAAGCTCGGTGATCATGCCGTGCTGACGCAGTAGCAGGTCGACCACGTCGTTCTCGTTCGACAGCTCGGGTGCCGCATGACGTCCGTCCATATCGTCCTCCTTACGAGAACCGTCCGCTTACCTTCACCGGCCGTATCAAACGCATCAGGAATCCCGGTGTCCCAAGTGGCGGAACGCGCAGTGCGGGCCGGACCAGGCGCGTGGGCGGCGGCGGTGGAAGGCGCGGAAAGGCGCGCGGGTCGTGCTCGCGGTCAGGCGGCCGAATGCGGCGGACGGGGCGGGCGCGAGAGAGCGACCCGGGCACAGGCACCGGCGTCCCACCCTGGAGCTTCGCGCGTACGGCTGCCGCCAAAGCCCCAAATCACCATTTATGCCACCAAAGAAGACATACAGCATATTTCTCCACATCCAGGAGAGTTACCGGCATCGCGGTGGTTTTGGGGAGACCGAAAACATCACGGTTCGTGTTCAGTAAATCACCTCATGGAGTAACCGCTCGGCAACGACACCGGCCGCCTCACAGCCCCATGTCATGCCGATTGGTTATTTTCAGGAAATTTCAGTAAGGCATTGCATAGATCGTGTCTTGTGAGTAACTTCCGGGCAACACCCATGAAATACGACCCGTGGAGCCTCCAGTGGTCTGGCCATTCCCCCCACGGCCCGCGAGAAGGTCTCCCGCACGCAGGCCCGGCCCCTTGGTGGCCGCGGTCCTCGCAGCGGTTCTGACCGCGTCGCCGCTCGCCGCCGTGTCCCCCGCCCACGCCGCCACCCTCGGGGCGGTGACCACCCTTCCCGCCACCAGCCTCGCGGCGCCCGGCTCCCCCACCGCCCAGGCCCCGCAGGACGAGGGGAAACCACTGGTCTCCGCGCTGAGCGGCAAAGCGGACCCCTCCGACAAGGACCTGGCGCGGGACGCGCTGCGCGCCGACCTGTCGCGCGAGCGGTTCTACTTCGCGATGACCGACCGGTTCGCCAACGGCGACACCCGCAACGACAGGGGCGGCCTCACCGGCGACCGGCTCAGCACCGGCTTCGACCCCACCGACAAGGGCTTCTACCAGGGCGGCGACCTGGCCGGGCTGCTCGGCAAGCTCGACTACGTCAAGAACCTCGGCAGCACGGCGATCTGGCTGACCCCCTCGTTCAAGAACCGGCCCGTCCAGGGCACGGGGGCCGACGCCTCGGCCGGGTACCACGGCTACTGGATCACCGACTTCACCTCGATCGACCCGCACCTCGGCACCAACGCGCAGATGAAGCAGCTGGTCCGCGAGGCGCACAAGCGGGGGATGAAGGTCTTCTTCGACATCATCACCAACCACACCGCCGACGTCGTCGACTACAAGGAGAAGGCCTACTCCTACCGGTCCAAGGCCGCCTACCCGTACGTCGACGTCGACGGCAGGCCGTTCGACGACCGCGACTACGCGAGCAAGGACACCTTCCCGAAGGTCGACACCGACTCGTTCCCGTACACACCGGTCGCGGCGAAGGGAGTGAAGACCCCGTCCTGGCTCAACGACCCGTTGATGTACCACAACAGGGGCGACTCCACCTTCAGCGGCGGCGAGACCGACGAGTACGGCGACTTCTCCGGCCTCGACGACCTGTGGACCGAGCGTCCCGAGGTCGTCAAGGGCATGACCGACATCTACAAGACGTGGGTCCGTGACACCGGCATCGACGGCTTCAGGATCGACACGGCCAAGCACGTCAACATGGAGTTCTGGGAGCGCTTCTCCCCCGCGCTGCACGGCTACGCGGCCCAGCTCGGCAACAAGCGCTTCTTCATGTTCGGCGAGGTGTACTCAAGCGACCCCGCCATGACCAGCCGCTACTCCACGCGCGGCGAGCTGGACGCCACGCTCGACTTCCCCTTCCAGGAGGCCGCGCGCTCGTTCAGCGGCGGCACGGCGGGAGCGGCGCGGCTCGCCCAGCTCTACGCGGGTGATGACTACCACACCGACGCCGACAGCAACGCCGCGTCGCTGCCGACGTTCCTCGGCAACCACGACATGGGCCGCATCGGCCGGTTCATCAGCCAGGACAACCCGGGCGCGCCAGATGGCGAGCTGCTCAGGAGGGACCTGCTCGCCCACGAGCTGATGTACCTCACCAGAGGGCAGCCGGTGGTCTACTACGGCGACGAGCAGGGGTTCACCGGCAAGGGCGGCGACAAGGACGCGCGGCAGACGATGTTCGCCTCGCAGACCCAGAGCTACCTGACCGACGACCTGATCGGCACGACCGCGACCCACGCGCAGGACAACTTCGTTCCCGCCCACCCGCTCTACCAGGGCATCGCGGCGCTGGGCAAGCTGCGTGACGCGCACCCCGCGCTGGCGGACGGCGCCCAGATCGAGCGCCTGGCCGAGAACGGCCTGTACGCCTTCAGCCGCATCGACGCCAAGGACCAGGTCGAGTACGTCGTCGCGGTGAACAACGCCAAGACGGCCGCGACCGCCGCCGTCCCGACCTACTCCGCCGGGATGGCCTTCACCAAGGTCTACGGCGAGGCGGCGGCCACGGCCACCTCGGCCGCCGACCGCCGGCTCCCGGTGACGGTCCCGCCGCTCTCGGCGGTCGTCTACCGCGCCTCGGCCAAGCTCGCCGCCCCCGCCGCCGCGCCCGCCGTGTCGATCGCGCTCCCCGGCGCGGAGGTCAGGGGCACGGCGGCCGACGGGCGGATCCCGGTCACCGCGACCGTGCCGGGCACCGGGTTCGACCAGGTGACGTTCGCCGCCAAGGCCGGTGACGGCCCGTGGAAGGTGCTGGGCACCGACGACGCGCCCACGGTCACCGGCTCGGCCCGTACGTTCCGGGTCTTCCACGACCTGAGCGGGCTCGCGGCCGGTACCAAGATCGCCTACAAGGCGGTCGTGAAGGACTCGGCGGGCAGGTTCGCCTCCGCGAGCGAGACGGTCACCGTCGGCGCGGCGCCCGTCCCCGAGGAGCCGGGCGCGGTCACGCGCGACTGGCTGGTCGTGCACTACCAGCGCTCGGACTACGACGGCTGGGGCCTGCACGTGTGGGGCGACGTCGAGCAGCCCACCGAGTGGGGCGCCCCGCTGCCGCTCACCGGTGAGGACGCCTTCGGGCGGTTCGCCTGGATCAAGCTCAAGCCGGGCACGGCCAGCGTGGGGATCATCGCCCACAAGGGCGACGAGAAGGACGGCGGCGACCGTACGGTCAACCCGGCCAAGAACGGCGAGGTGTGGCTGGCCGAGGGCAAGCCCGAGACGTTCGCCTCCCGGGCGGCGGCGCAGGGGTACGCGACCGTCCACTACAGCCGCCCCGGCAAGGACTACGACGGGTGGGGCCTGCACCTGTGGGGCGACGGGCTCGCCGACGGCGCGGGCACCGAGTGGGCGACCCCGCGCCCGCCCGACGGCACCGACTCCTACGGCGCGTTCTGGAAGGTGCCGCTCAAGGACCCGGCGGTGCCGCTGAACTACATCATCCACAAGGGCGACACCAAGGACCCCGGCCCCGACCAGTCGTTCACCCCGGCCACCCAGCCGGAGGCGTACGTCAAGTCCGGTGACGCGAGGCTCTACAAGAGCCGGTCCGCCGCGGAGAACGTCGCGATCATGCATTACCGGCGCGCGGACGGGAACTACGACGGCTGGGGGCTGCACGTGTGGGGCGGGGCGGCCGACCCGACCGAGTGGGCCACGCCCGTCCAGCCGGCCGGAACCGACGGCTTCGGGGCGTACTACCGCGTGCCGCTGGCCGAGGGGGCGACGAGCCTGAGCTACATCATCCACAAGGGCGACGAGAAGGACCTGCCCGACAACCAGTCGCTGGAGCTCGCCACCGACGGCAACGAGGTCTGGCGGCTGGCCGCCACCGAGGGCCACCTGCTGCCGCAGCCTCCGGCGCGCGGGGCGGACGCCGATCTGTCCAAGGCGAAGGCCAACTGGATCGACCGGGACACCGTCGCGTGGAACGTCACCCCCTCCGCCGCGGCGCACTACTCGCTGGTCTTCTCCGAGAAGGGCGACATCGCGTACGCCAAGGGCGACCTGACCGGCGACCTCCGGGTCGTCCGCCTGGTCCCCGGCGCGGGGCTCACCGACGCCCAGAAGGCCAAGTGGCCGCACCTGGCCTCCTACGCCGCGCTCAAGGTCGACCCGCGCGACGCCGACCTGGTACGGAAGGCGCTGCGCGGGCAGGTCGTCGCCGTCGAGCGGGACGCGGCGGGTGTGCTGCTCACGGCGACCGGCGTGCAGGTCGCGGGCGTGCTCGACGACCTCTACGCCAAGGCCTCGGGCGCCGAGCTCGGGCCCGTGTGGCCCACGACAGGGTCGGCGTCGCCCACGCTGTCGGTGTGGGCGCCGACCGCGCAGAAGGTCGAGCTGGCGCTCTACCGCGACGCGTCGGGCGCCGGCCGTACGGTCGAGCAGATGCGGCGCGACGACGCCACCGGGGTCTGGTCGGTGCGCGGCATGCCCACCTGGAAGGGGCGGTACTACACCTTCCTGGTCACCGTGTACGCCCCGGCGGCCGGCAAGGTCGTGACCAACGAGGTGACCGACCCCTACAGCCAGTCGCTCGCGGCCGACTCCGCGCGCAGCCAGCTCGTGGACCTGGACGACCGCTCGCTGCGGCCCGACGGGTGGGCCTCGCTGCGCAAGCCGAAGGCGGTGAGCCAGGACAAGGCGTCCATCTACGAGCTGCACCTGCGCGACTTCTCGGCCTCGGACCCGACCGTCCCGGCGGCGAAGCGGGGCACGTACGCGGCCTTCACCGGTGACTCCGCCGGAATGAAGGAACTCAAGGCGCTGGCCGCCGACGGGCTGACGCACGTGCATCTGCTGCCCGCCTTCGACATCGGGAGCGTCCCGGAGAAGAGGGCCGACCGCACCGAGCCGTCGTGCGACCTGGCCTCGATGCCCGCCGATTCCGAGCAGCAGCAGGAATGCGTCGCGAAGACCGCCGCGAAGGACTCCTTCAACTGGGGATACGACCCGGTGCACTACACCGTGCCCGAGGGGTCGTACTCCACCGACCCGGAGGGGTCACGCCGCATCGGCGAGTTCCGGTCGATGGTCGCCGGGCTCAACGGGGCCGGGCTGCGGGTCGTCATGGACGTGGTCTACAACCACACCTACGCCGCCGGGCAGGACCCCAAGTCGGTGCTCGACAGGATCGTGCCGGGCTACTACCACCGGCTCCTGGAGGACGGCACGGTGGCCACCTCCACCTGCTGCGCCAACACCGCGCCCGAGAACGCCATGATGGGCAAGCTCGTCGTGGACTCCATCGTCACCTGGGCCAGGCAGTACAAGGTCGACGGGTTCCGCTTCGACCTGATGGGCCACCACCCGAAGGCGAACATCCTCGCGGTGCGGGCCGCGCTCGACAGGCTGACGGTCGCGCGCGACGGCGTCGACGGCAAGTCGATCATCCTGTACGGCGAGGGCTGGAACTTCGGGGAGGTGGCGGACAACGCCCGCTTCGTCCAGGCCACGCAGGCCAACATGGCGGGCACCGGCATCGGCACCTTCAACGACCGCCTGCGCGACGCGGTGCGCGGCGGCGGGCCCTTCGACGCCGACCCCCGGGTGCAGGGCTTCGGATCCGGCCTCGCGGGCGCGCCGAACGGCTCGCCGGCCAACGGCACCGCGGAGCAGCAGGAGGCGCGGCTCCTGCACTACCAGGACCTGATCAAGGTGGGGCTGACCGGCAACCTGCGCGACTTCCGGTTCACCGCCTCGACGGGCAAGGAGGTGAAGGGCTCGGAGGTCGACTACAACGGCTCCCCCGCCGGGTACACCGGCGCCCCGGGCGAGGCCGTCAACTACGTGGACGCCCACGACAACGAGACGCTGTTCGACGCCCTGGCCTACAAGCTGCCGCAGAGCACGCCGATGACCGACCGGGTGCGCATGCAGTCGCTCTCGCTGGCCTCGGTGCTGCTGTCGCAGGGCACCGCGTTCCTCAACGCCGGAACCGAGCGGCTGCGGTCGAAGTCCCTGGACCGCAACTCCTTCGACTCCGGCGACTGGTTCAACCGGCTGCTGTGGGACTGCTCGGCGGGCAACGGCTTCGGCGGCGGGCTGCCGCCCAAGGCGGACAACGAGGCCAAGTGGCCGTACGCCAAGCCCCTGCTGGCCGATCCGGCGCTGAAGCCCGACTGCGCGGCGATCGGCGCCGCCCGTGCCCGCTTCGGCGACCTGCTGAAGATCCGCTCCTCCTCCCCCGCGTTCTCGCTCGGCTCCCTGGCCGAGGTGCAGAAGCGGCTGTCCTTCCCGGTGAGCGGCGCGACGGAGACCCCGGGCGTCCTCACCATGCACCTGGACTCCTCCGGCATCGACCCGCGCTGGAAGTCGATCACCGTCGTCTTCAACGCGGCGCCGCAGACGCGGTCGCAGACCGTGGCCGCGCTGAAGGGGACTAAGGTCACCCTCCATCCGGTCCAGGCGGCTTCCGGCGACCCCGTCGTCAGGCAGTCGGCCTTCGACTCCTCGACCGGCACCCTGACCGTCCCGGCCCGTACGGTCGCGGTCTTCGTGCGGTCGTAGGCGCACCACCCCCTCCCGCGCCGCGGGACCGGTCGGCCGGGCGCCGGCGGTCCACCGGCGGGAGGGGCGCACGCCGGGCCGGGTGTTGCAGCACCCGGCCCCGCACGGGATCGCATCCAACGACCAGGAG